>NZ_JAAGPM010000047.1:0-54696 GCF_017104865.1 Burkholderia sp. Ac-20349 | reverse complement strand
CGAAACTTCTTCGCTGCTCGGCGGACGCACCTTGAAAACGATATCGCTGCGTCCCCATAGATCGGCAGCCGTCGCCACGACTTCGGCCCCGGCCGTACGGTAGTCGTCGTCGCTGAAGTTCGCGCCGAGCACCGGCACTTCGCCGACACCCGGGATCGACTTCAGCGCGCCCGTCACGTTGTCCTTGATCAGCCCCCCGATCGCGAACGATTCGCCGTCGCTCATCTGAACCGTCGTCGATGCGCGTCGCGTCGTGATCAGCGGCAGGATCGACGTGCCGCCGATGTTGGTCGCGCTCAGCGTGACGCCCGTCTGCGACAGTTCCGACACTTCCGGCGCCACCTTCAGGCTGATCCGGCCATTCGCCAGCACGGTCGGCGTGAACTTCAGCGCGACGCCGAATTCCTCTTCCTGCAGCGTGATCGACGACGTGCCGTTGCCGCTGCTCTGCGGGATCGGGATGAAGATCTTGCCGCCGGCGAGGAACGTCGCTTCCTGGCCGCTGATCGTCACGAGATTCGGTTCCGCGAGGATCTTGACGAGGTTGTCGGTGTTCTGCACATCGGCCGCGATGCTGAACGGCTTGTTGTTCGCCTTGTTGAAGACGGCCCCGCTCGCGACGCCCGCCAGCAGGTTGCTGACCAGCGCGCCGCTCCACGAACCGAACCCGC
Source organism: Burkholderia sp. Ac-20349 (assembly GCF_017104865.1). NCBI lineage: Bacteria > Pseudomonadati > Pseudomonadota > Betaproteobacteria > Burkholderiales > Burkholderiaceae > Burkholderia > Burkholderia sp. Ac-20349. The sequence continues at coordinate 54,025 of NZ_JAAGPM010000047.1, read as the reverse complement.
CCTGGATGTTGAATGCGCTGCCCATCTGGTTCAACAGCGTCTTCGACACCTCGGCCACCTTCACCTCGAGCATCACCTGCTGCGGCGACGTGACGGCCAGCATGTTCAGCACGCCGCCACCGCCTGGCTTGCCGCCCGCGGCCGGATCGCCGGAGCTGTCGCCGTAGGCGTGCGCGATCTGCACGGCCTGTTGCGCGGCCTGCGAGCTCGACACCGTGCCCGACAGCACGATCGTGCCGGCCGCGGTCGTCACGCGAATGTCGCGCTCGTTCGGCATCAGTTGCTGCAGCGACGCCTGCAGGCCGCCGGCATCCGCGCCCACCGCCACGTCGATCACCCGGCATGCACCGCTTCTGCCCTGCACGATCATGTTGGTCGTGCCGACCGACAGCCCGAGGATGTACAGCGTCTGCGGCGACACCATCGTGGCCTGCGCGACGGCCGGATTGCCGATCGTCCGATTGCGGACCGGCTCCGGCATCGGCACCAGCAGCGACTTGCCGAGCGGCACGCTGACGCTGGTCGATTCACGCACCGCGCCGACGCAGTTCGGCCCGCGCAGCGGTCCCGCCGACGCGGCGGGCGCGGCGGCCGCCACCGGCGCCATGCTGATCGTCATCTGCATCGGCCCCTTGCCGACCGCGGCCGGCGCGCTGGCGCCCCCTTTCGTCAGCACGGCCGACTCGACACCTTCCTGGGCCAGTGCGCCATAGACGGTCAGCCATCCGGAACAGAGGATCGCGGCCATCATCGTGCCCCGAGCGACGCGTGTACGCAGCGGGCCGGTACCTGTGCATTGCGGTTTGATCTTCATTTCGTCTGATCCCCCGAGAGACCGGCGCTGCGCCGGTTATCGACTTCCAAGGCCGCCGTGTCTCACTGACGGCCGATCTGTTTATCTGGATGAATAGGTCTGCTTCAGAAACATTCGACGCTGCCCCGCACGCCCGTCAGCACGCCGACGCAGTCGCGCCGCACTTCCGGCGCCGCGTGCGATGCGACGTGTACGCGTACCGTCCGTACATGGACCGGTGCCGGCGGCGCTTCGGGTGCAGGCTCCTTGCCGAGCAGCGTCAGCTTGGTCGCGCCGTCGGTGTTCAGCGTCTTCTGGTCGACCTGGTTGCGCAGCACGAGCGACAGCGTGCCGACGCTGCGTGCGAGGTCGAGCCGTTCGGCCTGGTCGGGCGTGACTTCCAGCGTGACCGCGTTGACGACCTTCGGCGCCGTGTCGTCGCGGCTGACCTGCTGCGCGACGGCGAGCACGAGGATGTGTTCGAGCACGATCTTGGAGATGCTCTGCCCGTCGGTCTTGCCTTGCTGTTCCTGCGTGTTGACGATCACGTCGACGTAGTTGCCCGGCAGCGCGAAGCCCGCGACGCCGACCACGTCGTTCACGCGCACCGTGATCGCGCGGCTGCCGTCCGAGATCACCGCGGACAGCCCGCCCTTCGTGCCGATCGGCGCGAGCTTCGACTCGATCACCGGCTCGTCCCGCGACAGGCTGGTGCGGACCACGCGCCCTTCGAGCGACTTGGTATCGGTGAACGCGCCGGTCGGCACGCTGCCCGACGGCCAGTTCACCATGTGGATCTGGTTCGGCCCGAGCGGTTCGCCCAGGTTCAGGTCGGTGGCCGCCACCGCAACCGGCGTGACCGAGCTCGTGGATGTCTGCATCAGCCAGTGGGACGCGAACAAGACCGCGGCAAGACCCGCGACCATCGCGACGACCAGCATCATGACCGCTCGACTGTTTTTCATGGCAATGCTCCTCGACGAATCGTGAAAGAAACCGCTCAACCGGTGACGCTGGTGCGCCCGCCGCGCTCGACGGGCGGCGGATGGCCGCCGTCCCGTTCAGGCGCTGAACCGAAATAGCTCGCCCAGGCGTCGTACAGCGCGTCGTGCGTCACTTCGGGCGGATCGCCGCGGTAACGCGCGCCGGCAGCCACGAGACGCAACAGGTCTGCCGGGAAACAGGCGAGAAACGCCTTGCCGGTCGGCAGGTGCAGCCGATGCAGCAGGTAGTCGAATGCGTCGTGTGCCGCGACGAGGCCCAGCGACGCGCAGGCCGCGTCGAACAACGCGCGATAGTCGTCGATCGACAGCGCGCCGACGTGCAGCTTCGAGCCGAGGCGGCGCAGGAACGCGTCGTCGCCCAGCTGCTCCGGCGACAGGTTGCTCGAGAACACCGGCCAGACGTCGAACGGCATGACGAAGCGGTTGCCGGATTCGAGCGTCATGAAGTCGACGCCGCGATCGAGCGGGCGCAGCCAGCGATTGAGCAGGTCGCGCGGCTCGACGCGCTGGCGGCCGAGATCGTCGACGACGTACATGCCCATGTTCGCCTTCATGTGCGGCGGCGCCTGGTAGAAGCCGGCGGCCTCGTCGCGGCGCAGGTCGAGCTCGTCGAGCGTCAGTTCGCCGCCGGACATCACGACCGGCCGCTCGCACAGGCGCCAGCGGCGATCGACCGACTGGCCGCCGGGTTGCGATGCCGCGTCGACATGCACGAGCGGATCGTAGATCTGGATCACTTCGCCGGCCGCGCAGATCGCGTGCGGCACCGGCACGTACCCGTGCATCAGCGAGCCGAGCCGCTCGGCGAGGAAGGTCTTGCCGCTGCCGGCCGGGCCGTAGATCAGCAGCGGACGGCCCGCGTTCAGCGCCGCGGCTGCCGCGTCGAGCACCGCCGTGTCGATCACGATGCCTTCGAAGGCGGCCCACACGTCGTTCTGGCCGATGTGCAGCTTGCGCACCGAATGCGCGGCCACGCATTCGAGATACGCGTCGAGCGTCACCGGCGCGGGCCCGCTGTAGCCGCTGCGCGCCCGTTCCTCGAGCGCCAGCACGCGGCCCGCGTCGGTCAGACGGAACGTCACGTCGAGATCGGTCGCACCGCGATGGGTGAGTTCGACGAGGTGCTCGCGCACCAGGAATGCAAAGACGTCGTCGAGCACCGCGAGCGGCAGGCAGTGCCGCTCGACCAGGTCGCCGTACGACGGGCGGCCGAGCATCAGCGTCGACTTCAGCACGAGCCCGGCGACGAACGTCTTGCTCAGTCCCGTGTCGTCGAGCGAGCGCGGCGCCGCGGGCAACTGCGCACCCAGCTTCGTATGCGCCTCCCGCGACGGCAACGGATCGGGCAGATGGGCCACCTGCGCGTCGCGTCTCGGTTCGGTATGGTTCGTGTTCATGGTCGTTCCGTCCTCGTTGCGGATGCGTCGCGCTACACGTACGACGCGAACAACATGGCCAGCGTGCCGGCCGCGATCGCTACGCCATACGGCAGCGAGCCGACCGACGTCATTTCCGCGGCGCCGTCGGCGGCCGCCGCACCCTTGCCTTGCGCGTGCCGCGCGATCAGTGCGCGGACGTTCGCCCACATCTGGCGCATCCGCCCGCGCAACAGCACGACCGCGAGTGCACCGATCCCGCCGGCCACGAAGGTGGCCAGCACGATGTAAAACGTCATTTGCGCGCCGACCCATGCGCCGATCGCGAGCATCAGCTTCACGTCGCCGGCCGCCATTCCGCGCAACAGGTAGAACGGCAGCAGCAGCGCGAAACCGGTCGCGGCGCCGGCAAGCCAGCCGAGTGCGCCCGCCACGACGCCGTGCAACAGGCACTGGGCGACCAGCGCGCCGGCGAGGCCGAGCGCGACGAGGCGGTTCGGGATGCGGCGGGCCGCGATGTCCGTGCCGGCCGCGGCAACCGCGAGCAGCGTCACGCACAACGGAATCGGGTAAGGCGGCGCAACGGGTAACATGGCGAACCTCACGGAGCGGATCGAAGGATCAGGAAACCATCGCCAGCGCGGTGGCTGCGGCGGCCATGACGGCCGTTGCGATCACCACGTACGTATCGGCAAGCGCGCCCCGCAGCGTCACGACGCTGCCCAGCACCGCGACAGCGAACGTCGCGGCGAGGAACGCAGACTCGATCGACGTCACGCCCCGTTCGTCGCCGAACCTGGAGCTTGCGATACGCACCCTGGGTTGCATGATGGTCTCCGGTTCCCGGTCATCGGGGGCGTGGGAGCGGCTCGAACGCTGCACCGGCCGAGCCGTCCGCACGCGCTGCCCTTCAACGGCCTCAAATGGCCGAGGTCAGGTCGGCAGCGATCGTGGTGAACACGGTCTTGAGCTCCGTGCCGACCGCGGTGACTGCGACGATGATGCCGACTGCGATCAGTGCAGCGATGAGGCCGTATTCGATGGCGGTCACGCCGTCTTCATCGCGCACGAAACGGGCGGCTTGTTGAATGAACTTGGACATGATGATCTCCTTGCGTGGTTACTTTTAAAGCACCTCGGGTGCCGGCTGGTCGGATGACCATGCATCGATACGGCGAGGCAGGTGTTGATGCCGTGTGGTGGCGACGAGCAATTCGGATGTTTCGTTCGTCGTACCGTCCATCAGAGTGCTGTTACCGCCGAGTCCAGACTTGACGCGATCGTGCTGAACACGTTCGACAGGTCCGTACCCACCGCCGTCAATGCGACGATGATGCCGACCGCGATCAGCGCAGCGATCAGGCCGTACTCGATGGCCGTCACGCCGTCCTGATCCTGAACGAACCAGGCGATCTTTTCGATGATTCTTGACATAGGTACTCTCCTTTCGGACTGCTATTAATTACCCTTCGTCCGCCAGGACGTCGGGACGGGCACCACCGGCACTACTCGAAAAATCGGAACGCGCCGCTCAGCTGCGGGAACGGGGATGCACATCCCTGTCCGTACGAACGGGTATCAATGAGGCAGAGAGCCAGAGAGGCGTGTACGGTGCGACCGGCCGGATGAACCGCGCGATCCGATCGACCGGAACGGCACGACTGCCGTTCGACGCATGGAATCCAGTTGAACGGGAGACAAACTCCCGGCAAAGCTGCAATGTGTCTTTAACGCGGTTTGCGAGCCGCACTGTGCTGTGGTCTTTCATTTTTATTCCCCATATGCTGCCATGCCGATTTCTTATTGCCCTGAAGAGACCGGGTCTCATTGGTCATTCGACGAAAGCTGCGTGGTGAATCCACCTGGAGCTGCGTATTCCCCGACGCGCTCCGGCCTTCCTTTCCGCAGGTGATTCCGAAGCTGGTTCCGTCTGTCTTTTGCCGGAACCGCCCGGTCGTCACCTCGTCGACTGCCGTGCCAACGCTTACGCAAAGAGCAGGCCACCCAGGGCGAAATCGAGGCGTATCAAGGGTTCCGGCGATGCCCGCGTTCGTCGGCCCACGGCCCGATGCGAGAAATGTTTCAGAATTGATATGGGTTCGTCCGCAAGCGTTGTAAGCCGGAACGCCCGCAGCCGCGCTGCGTCAAGGATCAAAAATTTTTACTCAGGATTTTCCCGAACGTCCGCAGCGGCCTGCGCTGCACGCGATCGGCGGGATGCGGCCCCGGTCAAAATGACGGAATGTTTCAACGCAGAAACAAAAATGCCGATCGCGTCGATTACTCATACCTGAAAACACGCTTTTCGCGCGTCTCGCCAGACAATCTAAATACCGGCTTTCAGTGCGTGGTTTGCATCACGCGATTTTTTCTTCAACAATGAATTCACCGGACAACGCCATTTCAGGGCGATTCGATCCGCAGGCACGACAACATGAAACGGCTGCGACAGACCACGCAGCCTCTACACACAGACGGGGAATCATGTACACAGCCAATCGTGGGACGCGCGTTCGCGCCGTACGCTGTGCTCAATGGCTGACAGCCGACCGGATCATTCCGTACAGCTGCATCGTGCTGATGCTCTTCGTCGCATTGCTGGCCGTTTGGGGCGTCGTGACCGATGGCTTTACATCGAGCGACGTTACCCGTCCGGGTGTCGACTTCTCGGTCTTCTGGACCGCATCGCATCTCGTGTTGCAAGGCCATGCCGCATCGGCCTACGACCCTACGTCATTCCTGCAGGCCGAGACCGCGCACTTCGGTGCGTATCTGCAGCATCGGCCGCTCCCCTGGCTCTATCCGCCGACGATGTTGCTGTTCATCGCGCCGGTTGCCCTTGTGCCTTTCCTGCCCGCTTACCTCCTTTTTTCCGCGGGCAGTCTTTTATGCTACGCGCTCGCCGTCTCGCGGTTGTCGGGATTGCGCGCGCATCTTCCCGTGCCGCGCGCCACGGCGCTCGTCATGATCGCGTATTCGGCCGTGTGCCTGTCCGCACTGTTCGGCCAGAACAGCATCCTGACCGCCGGCATCGCCGCACTCGCGCTGCATCTGCTCGGCAAGCGCCCGATCGCGGCCGGCGTGTTGATCGGGCTGCTCGCGATCAAGCCGCAACTGGCCGTGGTGTTCCCGTTCGCGCTGATCGCCGCGCGTGCGTGGCGCGCGTTCGGGGCGGCGGCAATCAGCGCGGCGCTGTTAGCCGCGGCCGGGATCGCGCTGACCGGTGCCGGCGCGCTGCATGGACTGGGCGCGGCCGTGTCGACGGTGCGCGACCAGCATTTCATGCTGCCGTCGTACTGGCTTGCGTCGCCGACGCCGTTCGCCGCGCTGCGGCTCGCGGGCGCATCGGTGGCGGTCGCGCTGACCGCGCAGGCGGTGGTTGCGCTGCTCGCGATCGCGGCGACCGTCGACGTGTGGCGCCGCACGCCCGACATGCGCTTGCGCGGTGCGGTCTTGTCCGTCGCCACCTTGCTGATTACGCCCTATCTGTGGCACTACGAACTGACCTGGCTCGGTATCGCGATCTTCTGCCTGATCGCCCATGGCTTCGATGAAGGCTGGCTGCCCGGCGACCAGGCCGTGCTCGTGCTCGCCTGGCTGCTGCCGATCTTCGAGATGCTGAACCGGTTGATGAAGCTGCCGCAGATCGGTCCGATCGTGCTGCTTGCCGTGCTGTTCGTCGTCGTTCGCCGCACCGCGCAGCGCTCGCCGCGGAACGCGTGATGAAGACGCCCCTTTCCATTCGCCATGCCCATCCCGCGATGGATGTGCATCCGGAGCTCCCGATCGCCGGCCCGCGCCGCTATCCGCACTGGCTCAATCGCGATCGCGTGCGCGCCTACGCCACCGGCGTGTTGCTGACCGAGCTGCTGTTCATCGGCATCTATATTGCCCGGGTGGCCTTGCAGCATGCCAACGCGCTGACCCCGCTGTCGCAGGATTTCTCCGCAATCTGGAGCGCCGCATGGCTCGCCGCGCACGGGCGTGCCGCCGACGTCTGGCATTTCGACGCGTTGTTCGCGATCCAGCAGATCGCCGTCCCGGGCATGAATCTCGAGAACGGCGTGCTCCTGTGGCTCTATCCGCCCAGCATGCTGTTGCTGGTCTTGCCGCTGGGCTGGCTGCCGTATATGGCGGCGGTCGTGCTCTGGCTCGGGATCACGTGCGTGCTGTTCGCCGCCGTCATTCATGCGACCGTGCAGCGCGGCACCGCGTGGCTGTGCGCGCTGGCCTTCCCCGCCGTCTTCGTGACCGTCATCGTCGGGCAAACCAGCCTGTTTACCGCCACGCTCGGCGGCCTCGGCCTGCTGCTGCTGAATCGTCGCCCCGTCTGGGCCGGGATCTGCTTCGGCATGCTGATGATGAAGCCGCAGGTGGCCATCCTGATCCCGCTCGCGCTGCTGTGCGCCGGCCAGTGGCGTGCGCTGGCCGCGTGGGCGGCGACGATTGCCGCCTGTGTCGCGCTCGCCGCGCTCGCGTTCGGTACCGACTCGTGGCTTGCGTTCGCCCACGCGATGCACGAGGTCTACCAGGTCGTCGGCGCCGGCCACGCGAAGCTCGCGCGGATGCCCACCGTGTTCGCGCTGGCCGCGATGGCGGGGTGGCCCGCCTACGTCGCCAGCGGACTTCAGCTGCTGTCGGCATCGATCGCGGCCATCGCCGTCGTCTATGCATGGCGCGGCGCGTGCTCGTATGCGCTGCGCGCCGCGACGCTCGCCTGTGCCTGCCTGCTCGTGAGCCCCTATCTGTACGACTACGACCTGACCTGGTACGGCATCGTGATCGCGTGGTACGTGCGCTATGCGTGGACGCACGGCTGGCGGCGCTTCGACCGCGAATGGCTGGTGCTGCTGTGGCTGATGCCGCTCGCGGGCCTCGCCGTCGTGCCGCATCTGTCGTTCCAGTTCATGCCGCTCGTCACGCTGGCGTCGCTCGGGCTGCTCGTGATCCGGATCGCCCGGGAACGACACGACGTGCCGTCGATGCCGGACGCAAGCGACAACTCGACCGAAACCGCGTTCACGCATCAGGCCAGAACGCACCACCGCCCGGCGTACGGATTGCGCCGCACCGGCAGACCGACCATCGGCGCCCATCGGTGAAGCGACATCACAAGGGGAATCATCATGCGGGAACCACTCTTTACACCGCTCGTATCGCTGGTCGTGCCGTTCTATAACGAAGGCGAAGCCGTCGAACGCTTCTTCGACATCGTGATTCCGCTGATGACGTCGATCGACGCGATCCGTTTCGAGATCGTCTGCGTGAACGACGGCAGCCGCGACGACACGCTCGAGCGGCTGATCCGGATCAGCACCGGCGAGCGGCGCGTGCGCGTGATCGATCTCACCCGCAACTTCGGCAAGGAAGCCGCGCTGACGGCCGGCCTCGACGAAGCCGTCGGCGACGCGGTGATCCCGCTCGACGCCGACCTGCAGGATCCGCCGAGTCTGATTCCCGTGATGATCGAACACTGGCGCGACGGCGCGGAAGTCGTCGCCGCGAAGCGCAGCAACCGCGCGTGCGATTCGTTCGCGAAGCGCACCGCGGCCGCGATCTACTATCGCGTGCACAACATGCTGTCGGACGTGAAACTGCCGGAGAACGTCGGCGATTTCCGGCTGATGGATCGCAAGGTCGTGAACGCGCTGCGCAACCTGCCCGAGCGGCATCGCTTCATGAAGGGGCTGTTCGCGTGGGTCGGCTACCGGACCGTGATCGTCGAATACCAGCGCGACGCGCGCAGTGCCGGGCACTCGAAATTCTCCGGCTGGAAGCTGTGGAATTTCGCGCTGGAAGGCATCACCAGCTTCAGCACCGTGCCGCTGCGCAGCTGGACCTACATCGGCGTCGGCATCGCCGCACTCGCCTTCCTGTACGGCTCGTTCATCATCTTCCGCACGCTGCTGTTCGGCAATCCGGTGCTCGGCTACGCGTCGCTGATCTCGGTCACGCTGTTCATCGGCGGCATCGAGCTCATCGGGATCGGGATCGTCGGCGAATACGTCGGACGGATCTACGACGAGTCGAAGCAACGGCCCGTCTACCTGATCCGCCGCCGCTACCAAACGCACAGCAAGGTGATCGAGCTCCCGGTCGCGCGCGATGCGCGCCGCCAGATCGCACGCCGGCGCGTGCAGCCGACCCGTGCGCGGCTCGGCAGCGTACGCTGACGCGCACCGACGGCCATGATCGCCCTGCTTTATGCCGAGCGCACGCGGCTCATGCGCTTCGGCGTGTCCGGGCTCTGCTCGACCGCGATCCACGCGCTGGTCGCGGCGGCGATGTTCGCGCGGTTCGACGCGACGCTGGTGACGGCGAACGCGATCGCATTCCTCTGCGCGACGGCGTTCTCGTATCTCGCGAATACGCTGTGGAGCTTTTCGTCGACGGTGCGCACGCGCAACGTGGTGCGCTTTCTCGCGGTCACGCTGGCCGGCTTCGCCGAAACGCTGCTGCTCGCGCGGGCGGCCGAAGCGCTCGACGTGTCCCGCGGGATGAGCATCGTCGCGATCGCGCTGCTGATTCCGCCGACCACGTTCGTGCTGCACCGGTTCTGGACCTACCGGTAAGCGTCCTCGCTCCTCCGCGCCGCTCCCGAAAGCGCGAACCTGCCGGCGGCCCGTGTGTAGGACCGTGCGATTCGCTGCGTCGCCAACGAGTCACGCGGTGAATGATTTCAACAGCCCGTCAGTCACTCGACGCCCTTTTTTCAGGACTCGCGATCCCGAGATTCAACGGGCCGATCGAATTCATAGCGCCGATGCCGGTCGTGAGCTGCAGTCCTACCGTCCGCGACAAAACTGGCCGCATCGGCGTCGGGAATCTGTTCGGCGCGGAAATAGACTACCTTTCCCTGGCGCGCGTAATCGGAGTCAGCCCGATCGGAGTCAGCCAGCACGGTGAATTTCTTCGGATCAGCATCCTGAATCAGCTTTTCGCAGTTATAAACACGATTTCCGTCCGTCCAAAAGAATGAACCCATGAATTTGACGGCTTCGGGAGGCGAGTTCGGGATGACCTCGCCGTTGAGCCAGACATGCTGCGCATCCGCGCTGATAGTCGCGTTCGGCAGCGCGCGCATGATCCGGAACGCTGCCGGCTCCGCATCCTGCAAGATATGCAGGTCCGGGCTGAACGCGTGGCCATCCGAGACATCGCGAAGCTGGTAGACGTGGTGATTGTCTGCATATAAATCGTAGTCAAGATAGCGCAGCATGGCGGCATCGAGTGGGCGCTTGATCGCATGTCCTTGACGGAAGAACCGTCCGTTGTTGCAGCTCAGTCCGCCCAGATACGTCGTCATTCCTGGAAGGGCGCCCTCCATGCGGATCAGGCCCCGATCCGTCTGGACATAGACTGACTTGCCATCTTCAAACAAACGGTCTTTTACATGGACGAACGATGCGCCCTCCACCCGGGTGGGGCGAACATACTCGAAGTTGTATCTCTTCTCCCATACTGGAATGCCGCCGTGCGCTTGAATGATGCGCAAGACGCTCTTGACGTTGCCTTCGGTATTCCCGCCGTTCGGGTAGTCCGCGTGACCGAAAATACTCCCCCCATTGGGATAATCCACGGTAGCGACGGCCCACACGGTGTCGCCACAACGCAATAGCGGCTCTCCATCCGAACTGAAGGGCCGCCAACCCTGCATGGATATGGATGCGCCCGATTCGAGCGATTGCACCGGCACAACGTCCACCATCGGATGGTGATACCAGATCTGGCGCGCGTCGGCATAAAAGGCCGAGTCCATGCTGTTTGCTGGCGTGACCCGGCGAAAGGTTTTCGGGTCTGCGTTTTTCATTACCGGGTTATCCGAAGAGCCGCCGTAAACGTGCTCGCCATCGGTCCAGAAAAAACGATCGTAATCGTAGGGCGCTTGCGGGCTGGCGCGTAGCGCACCCAGTGCAACCTGCTGCTTCAGGGTCCGTGCCAATGGAGGGAACAGCGCAGCCATGACGTTGTCCGGGTCGCCGAAATTCTCTTGACCGATCCACTCATCGAACCAATCGGGGGACACCTGCGCATTGACAGGTTCGGGCACGATCCGCGAGGCCTTTTGACTGATCTCGATGCACAGAATATCGGCGCCGGTGTCGAACAAGCGGATGAAGGACGGCTTTTTTGCCGTGTAGATTTCCGCCATACCTCGCAGCAACGCGCAGAAAGCAAGCGCGGACTCCATGACTCCCGCTTCATCGCCATACTGAAAATACACCGCAAAACGCAGCGCTTTTGCTTGTTTGTCGTAGTTGCAATGAAGGTGACCATCACCCAGCCCGAAGCTGCTCACACAATGGGCAATCAATCCGTCAGCGACACTGAGGTCAGCCGATGTTGCCGCTTGGGAAATCCCGGAATCGCCGCGATCCACTGAACCTGGCCAGTCATCGAATGCCGTGGCAGAAAGTGGAGCGGATTTCAGCCATCGACGCAACGCCGCCTCACTGATTTCGACATCGGCGAGTACGAAAAGTGGTTCAGCCATTTATTTGCTTTCCTTTAATCATTGCATACTGTCGTGGACGTGGCGCTCGCGATTCATGCACGCCTATCTCCACGGTCCGGCCACCGGCTGCCGCTTCGCTGATTCGCGTGCCGGCACCGTCACAAGCTGCGCCCCAACAACTGCCCCGGCCAACCGTCCACGTCGAAGGTCGAGATTCGCTCATACCCGCAGGACTCGTAGAAATGCACCAGCGCGCCCGTCCCGCCGCCATAGCAGTCCACCCGCAAACGCCCCACGCCGGCAGCCCGGGCGCGCTCATCCGCGAAGGCCATCAGACGCCGGCCGACACCGCGCGCCCGCGCATCGCGCGACGCAACCAGCACACGGACATAGATTTCCGGCTCGGTCGCGGGCGGCACGTAGGGCATCGACTCGCCGAGGATCAATGCGCCCAGGACGCGACCGTCCTGATCCTCTGCCACCCACGCGTCGGGCAGCGCACAGGCTTCGGCCACGAGCGCAATCCGCTTGGGTTGCGTCGACCACGGCTCGCGGCCCCATTGCCCGTCGTTACCGATGGAAACGAACCACGCAATCACGTCGTCAAAGATCCCCAGCACGGCCGGGGCGTCGAGCGCACTGGCCCGGCGGATCACCCGTTCGTCCATTCCTGTCTCCGTCATGTTCAACGCTCCTTCGCCGGATTCGACGACCGGCGCACCAGTGGATGTCGCGCCGAGCCGTCCAGGGACACGCGATGGCAGCCAGGCGATCAAGCCTGCTACGGTACTGAAATTTCCCCCTGTTGATCAAGGCATGACGAGACGGCTGCCATTCGACATGACGGATTGTCTTCGTGAGAGGCCGGAGAGATCAGCGTCAGGCAGCGTGTCAATCGACCTTCGAATACATGAACGTTGCCGACTGGCGCCCACGAGCCGCAACCTTGCCGCCGGATCGGCACGACAAAGGCGGTTCGGTGCCGTGCCGACGGTGCCGAAAAGGCCATGCCGCAACGCATGCCCCGTGGCGCTCGCCTGCTCCGGCCGGCCGATGCACCGCCTGCGCTGCATCGGATCGCAGCGAATCGATTCCCGTACGAACGCCCTCCTTCACGACAAAAAAATCTACAATCGACGCGATGCATCGCAAGCATGAAGCGCCGGCCGCCCACTCTCGCTCGCCACCATGAACGCACCCGCTGATTCCTCCCCGTCGGTACTCGGCGTCTATCGTCAACTGGCGGACCCGTCCGCCGGGCAATGGATCGTCAGCCGCTCCGAACGCGCGCATATGTACCGGATCCAGCATCACCGGCCCGATGGCAGCACGTCGGTCGATACGGTCGTCGATGCGGACAACCTCGATGCGAAGCTGCACAAGTGGATCCAGGAAGGCTTCGTCCGGCGCGAAGCCGGCGACCGCGCGGCACCCGCTCATCGTGGCGAGTTCATGCAGGACCTGCGCCGCGCGCAGTCGTCGCGACCCGTGGCCGCCGGCAGCGCAACCCACGTCGCGCACGTGGGCGGCGTGCCGATGCCGCGCGGGCCCGGCGGGCCGCTCGTGCCGCCGCTGAACCCGGCCTACCTGTTCACCGCGCGTGCGACGAACGTGCTGGAAGACATCGTCGAGAACCGGCGCATCCTGTTGATCGGCCACACCGGCACGGGCAAGACGAGCCTCATCGAACAGGCCGCCGCGCTGGCCGGCCACGGCGTGCTGCGCTCGAACATGAACGGGCAGACGACGGTTGGCGACTTCGTCGGGTTCTGGACCGTCAAGGGCGGCGAGACGATCTGGGTCGACGGCGTGCTGCCGACCGCGATGCGCGAAGGGCTGTGGCTCATCGTCGACGAGATCGACTTCGCGGAACCGGCGATCCTCGCGGTGCTGACCGCCGTGCTCGAACCGGCCGGACGCCTGCTGCTGAAGGAGAAAGGCAACGAGATCGTCGTCCCGCATCCGTCGTTCCGGCTGTTCGCGACCGCCAATGCGGTGGGCGCGATGGGGCAGTTCCGCCATCTGTACCAGGGCGCCAACGTGATGAACGAGGCGTTTCTCGACCGCTGGCGCGTGTACCGCCTCGACTATCTGCCGCCGCCCGACGAGGCCCGCGTGCTGCAGCGCACGTTCGGCGCGGCCATGACCGCGGCGATGGCCGATACGCTCGCGGCGATCGCGGCCGACTGCCGCGCCGCGTTCGTCCGCGAGGATCTGGCCAGCGCGTTCTCGACGCGGCGCCTGATCGACTGGGCCGAGCTGATGCTGCGCACCGGCGATCCCGAATCGGCCGCCGGCCCGACGATCTACGCGAAGGTCGGCGCGGAAGACGCCGACCTGATCCGCAGCATCATTCGCCACTACATCGACGTCGAGGCCTGACGCGATGGACCGGGACGACGACGCGCGGTCGCTCCACCTGACCCGGCTCGCCCGCACGCTCGCGCAACGGCACGGCATCGAGGTGCGGTTCGCGCGCCACGGGCCGGTCGTGCAGCGCGACCTGCTGGTGCTGCCCGACACGCTGCTCGCCGGCAACGTCGACGACGACGCGATCATCGGCCTCGTCGACCTCTACGCGGCGCGCACCCGTTTCGGCGCGATCGATGACATTGCGGCGCTGGCGTCGCCCGCGGTGCGCGCCATTGCGCAGGCGATCGACGACCGGCGCGCGGCCGCTCGCCTCGCGTCGATCTATCCCGGCGCAATGACGTTCCTGCGGCGGATGCGGGCGGCATCCGCCGCCGACACGCTTCCCCGGTGGCAGCGAATGGCGTGGCGCGACAGGCTGGTGTGGCACATCGAACGCGCGCTGTGGGACGAATCGCCGTCCCCCATCGAGCGCGTGCCGTCGCTCGATGCGACGCTGGCCGCATCGGACGATCTCGTCGACGAAGCACGTGCGGCAACATCGACCGCCGACAGCATCCGCGCCGCGCACCGGATCGTCGAGCGTGTGCGCGCACTCGCATCGACCGGCGCGAACAACATGATGTTCACGGCCGATCCGGGCAGCACGATCGACAGCGACAGCATCGCCGCCGAATTCGAATCGGACGGACCGGGCGCGCCAGACGACGCACGTGCGCCGGTTTCGGCCGAATCGAGCGCCGGTGCGATCGCCGACACGGAATCGTCGGCCGAAGCGCCGACGCCGGGCGACGCAACGCCCGGCACGATCCGCCTGTCCGCAGACAACCGGCCGCTGCTGTCGGTCCCGCTGACCACCGCGTTCGACACGGTGACGGACTTCACCGGCCAGGGCGAACCGGCTCGCTGGCACCGCCTGCGAAGCGCGGCCCGCGCGCAAACCGAGCCGCTCAAGCTGCGACTCGAACGCGCGTTGAAAGTGGACGAGCAGACGCGCTGGAAGCGCGAACAGGAACGCGGCGCGCTCGACCGGACGTCGCTCGCCCGCCTCGTCACGTCACCCGGCTATCGCACGCCGTTCCGCGTCCGGCGCGCCGCGCCCGGGCGTGACGCGGCCGTCAGCCTGCTGATCGATTGCAGCGGGTCGATGGCCGGCAAGAAGATCGAGCTCGCCAGGCTGTGCGCGGCGGCGCTGTGCGATGCGCTGACGCAGCTCGGCTTCGCGTGCGAAGTGCTCGGCTACAGTTCCGTCGAGGATGCCGCGATGCGCGCGCACTACCAGCGCTGGATCGACGCCGGCCGCGACACCTTCGGCTACAACCGGTTCGTCGAACGGCTCGACCTGCGCGTCTACAAGCGGTTCGATTCCGACAACCCGAGCGGCCTCGCGTGCATCGAATGCGGCCACGAGAATCCCGACGGCGAGGCATTGAGCTGGGCCGCCGCCCGGCTGCTGGCGAAGCGGGCGCGGCGGCGCATCCTGATGGTGCTGTCGGACGGCTATCCGGCAACCGGCGACGGCAACCCGGCGATCCTGCGCACCGACCTGCGCGCACGCGTCGATGCGCTGCGCGAGCGGCGCGTCGAACTGATCGGCGTCGGGATCCTCGACGATTCGGTCGAAGCGTTCTATCCGGTCAGCAGCGTGGTCGAGCACCTGCACGAGCTGCCGGGCGCGGCGTTCAATGTGCTGAGCGATACGTTGCTGGACCGGCGCTAGCCCCGCGCGCGGCAGGCTCGATGCAGACTTCGATTCGCACGGGCGTCACATCGGACGGTGAACATCGCCGATGGCAGAATCGAATCGCTGCCGTCAAGCAGGCCGCTACTTTCCGTTGCTTTCGATCTGCCGACCGGTTCCGGTGCGCACGCGGCCGGCAGCACGAATCTTGCTCCGCGCCCCATTTCGATTTTCAACTCGACGGCGGATTCGGCTGCCTCTTCCTGCTACGGTCGGCCGCCGGCACGAAACTGCACATGTCCAGGAAAAAAACCAGCCTCTGGTTGCGGCCTCTCCACCTGCTCTCCGTCGCAACCGGCACGCGCCCGGCGAAGCGCACGAACAAGCCACGACCGGCCGCCAAACGGGCGGTCAAGCCCGCCGTCGTCGCCCGTACCGCAAAACGCCCGGGCACCGTGCATCCCGCCCACGCACGGACGGACAAGGCGCCCGGCACGTGGCTCCGGTCGTTTCATTCCGCCGGCCCGAGTGCCGGCCGCTACGTGAACCACCTTGCATACGCGCTGTATCTGCCCGCCGCGCCCGCGACGACAGCCGGCATGCCGGCCGTCGTCATGCTGCACGGCTGCAAGCAGAGCGCCGAATCGTTTGCCTCGGGCACGCGCATGTGCCGTCTCGCCGAGCGGTCGGGATTCGCCGTGCTGTTTCCCGAGCAAGCCAGGACGGCCCATGCGCACCGCTGCTGGCACTGGCATGGCGACGCGACGCAGTCCGAAGCCGCGGCCGTTGCGTCGCTGGTCGACGCTGTCGTGCGACAGCACGGATTCGACCGCGACCGGATCTACCTGGCCGGCATGTCCGCCGGTGCCGGGCTCGCCGCGGCACTGGCAATACGGTATCCCGATCGCTTCGCCGCAGTCGGACTGCACTCCGGCCCCGCCATCGCCCCGCCGTCGTCGACACTGGCGGCCATGAACCTGATGCGTCGAGGCCTGCGCGACGACCCGATACGCGCAGTCGAGGCCTGTGCCGACGTCGCCTCCTATCCCGGCATGCCGGCCCTTGTCATGCACGGCGCACTCGATACGGTCGTGACCGACCGGAACGCAACGCAGCTCGGCATCGCGTTCGCCCGGCTCAACCGGCTCGTCGATGAACACGGCGCGATGCGCGTTGGCGAGCAACGCGTCCATGCGCGCGACGATGCCGACTATGTCGACTATCTCAAGGCCGGACGTCTCGTCGTCAGGGTCTGCATCGTCCGCCGGCTGCCGCATGCATGGAGCGGTGGCGACCCGCGCGAGCCGTTTCATTCCGCCACCGGGCCGGACGCCGCCGCGATGTTCTGGCATTTCTTTCGTCGCCAGCGCCGCAAGCGACTGCGGTGACGTGCGACAACCGCGCCGGCCCGTGGCGCACGACACCGTCATGCGATCACGCCCGTTGCGCCAGCGCTGCCGCGTTCGCGCGATCGCCGGCCCGCCGGATCGGTATGCGGACGCAGAACGTCGTGCCGTGCCCGGGCTCGCTCGTCACGTCGATGGTGCCGCGATGGCGCTCGACGATCCCGTGCGACACCGACAAGCCCAGCCCCGTGCCCTGCCCGACCGGCTTCGTCGTGAAGAACGGATCGAAGATCCGCCGGACGACATCGGGCGTCATGCCCGTTCCGGTATCGCTGATCGCAATCGACACCTGCTCGCCGTCGCTCGACGTGCGGATCGTGATCACGCCGCGCTCGGGAATCGCGTGCGCCGCGTTCACCAGCAGGTTCATGAAGACCTGGTTCAACTGCGACGGCAGGCATTCGACCTGCGGCACGTCACCGTAATCGCGCACGATCTCGGCCTTGTACTTGAGTTCGTTGTGGACGACGTTGAGCGTGCTTTCCAGGCCCGCGCGAAGATCGACCACGCTCCATTCGCCGCTGGCCGGACGCGAGAAATCGCGCAGGTCCTGCACGATGCGCCGCACGCGCAGCGCGCCGTCGATCGATTCGTCGATCAGCGTCGCGATCTCGTCGCGCACGTAGTCCAGATCCGCCGCGCGACCCATCGCCGTCAGTGCGTCGCGCGTGGCCGGGTCGAGCTGCGGCAGCGCGGCCTCATGCGCGGCGATCACGTCGAGCAGACTGCGTACCCAGCTCTTCAACGTATTGAGGTTCGCGCTGACGAAGCCGATCGGATTGTTGATCTCGTGCGCGACGCCGGCCGCGAGCTGGCCGATCGACGCGAGCTTTTCCGACTGCAGCAACTGCACGTGGGTTTCCTCGAGTACCTGCAACAGGCGCCGCTGCTCGTCCTTCTCCTGTTCGAGCCGCGCCTGCGCGGCCTTGCGTTCGTCGATCTCGGTCGCCATGTTCTCGCGCGTACGCTGCAGCATCGCCGTCGTCTGTTCGTAGCGGTGCAGCGCGCGTTCCAGTTCGGCGGTGCGCAAGCGCACGAGCCGCTCGAGCGTATCGGTCATCCCGCGCAGGAAGGTTGTGCGCGCATCGAATCGACTCAGCAGCAAAGTGACGACCAGTGTCCCCGTCGTAAACAACGCGACGGTCGTCGCGAGCCACGGCGTGTCGACCCCGTTCGCGGCTCCGCATCGCGCGTCCGGCGCGAAATGGGCGGCCGCCATCGCCGTGTAGTGCATGCCGGTAATGGCGATGCCCATTACGAAGGCCGCGCCGACCCGCTGGGCAGTCGCATGGCGCGCCTGCTGCACGCGCAGCGCCTGTGCGATCCACAACGCGGCCGTCGACGCGATCACCGCGATGCCGATCGACGCGGCGAACAACGCCGCATCGTAGCGAATGCCGGGCTGCATGCGCAGCGCGGCCATCCCCGTGTAATGCATGCCGGCGATCCCGCCGCCCATCAGCGCGCCGCCCGCGAGCAGCCGCCACCAGCCCAGCCGCGCGCGCGTGACGACCGTCAGCGCGAAGTACGACACGAGCACGGCAATCGCCAGCGACGCACCTGTATCCGACAATGCGTAGCCGAGCGGAATCGGCAGCGAGAACGCGAGCATGCCGACGAAATGCATCGACCAGATGCCGGTACCCATCGCCATCGCGCCGCCGCCCAGCCACGCGCGCTTGAGCTTCGGGTTGTCGAGCAGCGAAATGAAGGCGGCCAGGTCGAGTGTCGTATAGGAGGCCAGCGTCGCGATCGCAAGCGACAGCAGGACGAGCGGGAGATCGTAGGTGCCGTACATGATGAGCGCCCGAATCGAGGTGAGTGCGTTGCCGCGGCGCGCGATCGCGCACCGCGGCCATCAGGCCGCGCGTCCGGGCTCAGGCAGGGGCCGCGCCCGCGTTCGGCGCGTTCGGCACCGGCTTCGCCGCGGCCTGGCCGGCCAGCACGAGGATGTCGAACGACGTCCCCTCGCGCGTCTCGAAGCGGCGCACGAGCTCGATCTGGTGCGCCGACATCACGCTGCCCTTGGTCATCAGCAGCACGCCGCGATGCGTGCGCAGATCGTCGGCGAGCTGCATCCCTTCGCGCAGCTGCGCGGACTTGATCTCCGCGACGGACGCCGCGATGCCGAGACTCGCCGGGTCCTGCAGCAGTTCGATCAGGCGGTCGACGATCCGCGGGTCGTAACGCACGCCGGCCTGCGAGCGCAACGCGTCGATCGCCTGCTCGACCGAATGCGGCGCACCGATGTCGCCGTTGCGCAGCCCTTCGAAATCGCGCACGATCGCCACGATCCGCGAGCCGAGCGGGATCGAGTCGCCCGCCAGGCCGTCCGGCGTGCCGCGTCCGTTGAAGCGTTCGTACTGGTGCAGCACGATCGATGCGACCTTGTGCAGTTGCGCGACCGGCGTCAGCACCATCTGCGCGCGCAGCGGATGCTGCTGGAACAGGCCGTGCTCTTCGGCCGTCATTTTCGCGAGCGGCTTGCGCAGCAATTCGTCCGGCAGCGACAGCTTGCCGATACCGTGCAGCAGCCCCGCGAAATAGACGTCCTGCGCATGCAGCTCACTCATCCCGGATGCCAGCGCGAGCCGCCGCGCAATCTCGCCGACCCGCATCGCGTGACCGCTGGCCGACCCGCAGCGCATCTCGATCATGCTCGCGCAGACCTGGACCATCGCGGTGAAACTGCTTTTCAGGTCGCGTTGCGCGGCTTCGAGGAACATCACGGTCTGGCCGAGCTCCTCCGTGCGCGCGCGAACCTGCGTTTCGAGTTCCGTGTTGAACCGGCGCAGCGCTTCGTTCTGTTCTTCCGTCAGCGCGGCCAGCCGGGCCGCTTCGCGCCGCAAATGCCGCTGTTCCAGCGCGTGTTCGATGGTCAGCAGCAGGTCGTGATCGTCCCACGGCTTGTTCAGGTAGCGATATACGCCGCCTTCGTTGACGGCCTGCACGACCGACGCGATCTCCGCATAGCCGGTCAGCAGGATGCGCATCGTATCCGGGTAGCGCGCCCGTGCACGGGCCAGGAACTCCGCGCCGCTCATGCCCGGCATCCGCATGTCGGACACGATCAGGTCGACTTCGGTCGACGCCAGTATCTCGAGGGCGGCCTCGCCGCTTTCCGCAGTCAGGATCGCGTAGCCCGCGGGCCGGAACACGCGCTTGAGCGCCGACAGCACGCTCGGCTCGTCGTCGACCAGCAGGATCGACGGTACGCCACCCGCATCGTCGGATGTCGCTGCCGCCCCGGTCGTTTCAGGCGATACCGCATTCGGTCCGTTTGTTGCAGATGTCGTCATGATGAGCCTCGGAGCATGTATTTATAGTCTCTCTGCATCAACGGCACGCGCCGCGCATTCCGTATCCGGGAAAACGCTGATGCGCTCGCCCGGATCGCACCGCGGATGCGTCGCCGCAGTGCGTGGCCGCATACGATCTACACGGTTGCCGAACCCGGTTCGCGCACGTAGTAGATGTCCCACTCCGCTTCGTCGGCCTGCACGAAGCCGTGCCGCGCATAGAAGCGGTTCGACGCGCTGCCGCGCAGCGCGCCGACGCGGACGGGCACGCGCTTCTCATCCGCCTCGGTAAAGATCCTGCGCAGCACGGCCGCGCCGATGCCCTTCCCCTGATGCTCGGGCGCAATGTACAGATGGTCGAGCTGCCAGTGGTCTTCCTGCGGCCGAACCACGAAAAAGCCCGCGTTCACACCATCGGCTTCGATGAAGCGGCATAGCGCCGGGTCGAACGACGCGAGAAAGCGTTCGCGCGCACGCTGGGGATCGAAGCGGCCGACACGCTCGAGGCTGTCGCGCATCGCGGCGATGCGGATCGCGACCAGCGTTTCGGCGTCGGATCGGGTGGCGAGAGGAAAGGTCAGGTTCATCGGCGGGTCGCGCTCGTGCGAAGGAAACGCCCGGCATCGCGGCGCGGGCGTCGAAGCCTGCTCGCGATGCCGGCACGCGTGCGTCAGGGCGTCTCGATGCCTTCCGCCCGCGTCGCCAGGAATCGCAGGTACTTGTCGTCCTCGTCCTCGAACAGCTCCGGCCCGCCGCCCATGTACGCGCGCATCAGCTCGTCCGCCGCGCGGTCGAGATTGCCCAGTTCGAACTGGCATTGGCCGAGCCGCAGGTGCAGGAACGGGTTGCCGATCGCGTTGGGGAAATGCATCGCCTCGCCGAGCGTGTCGCGTCCGGCCGCGTAGTCCTCCAGATAGAAATTCGCGTCGCCGATCGCGGCCATCAACCAGGTTCCGGCTTCCCAATTGGTCTTGGGTTCGGGAAGCAGGTCGAAACCCGCCCAGAATTTCGCCAGCGCGCCTGCGTAGTCGCCGTCTTCCATCAATTCATCGCCCGCGTCGCTCAGCGCGCCGATCCGTTCGTACAGCGCGTTGTCCAGTTCTGCCATGTCGAGTCCCTGTTCCGGAGTTGAAAGCGGCCCGGTGCGGCCGGTGGTTGCGATACGATCGCGGCGATTGTGTGCAGTTTTGCCGTCCTGCGTGTTCATCCGGCCGGCATTCATCCAGCATACCCGAGCCGTATGACGCGCGTGCCTCGACTTTCGGCGCATCGCTGCGGCGTCTGCTCGTGAATCCAACAAGACTCGTATCAGGGTGCTACGCTGACGGATGCCTTGAGCCGCCGTGCCCCACCCGTTTGCGCAACCGGCGCGGCCATACGTGGCGACGGTTTTTCATATGACGCGGCGATCTCATGCGTGTCGCCACGCTCAGCGAAGACGGATGTGGTTGTGGCGCGGCGACTGCCGTGGCACGATGCCAGGTTCGATTGCGCAGTGAAAGGGAGCTGGAAGCGATGTTGTCTTGCCGACTGAGGTGGTACGCGCTTGCGACGTCCAGCCTGCTGCGCAGGCATTGGCAGGCACTGTTCCTGTTGATTCTGCTGTTGCTGCCGGCGATGCCGGTGTTTTCGCAGACACGCATCCTGGGCGCCCCCGTACTCGAAGCGCTGGCCCCGTCGCATGGCATCGAATGGCGGTTCGCGTGGGTGCACCTGCTCGAAGCCGTCGGCATCGTGTGGGTTTTGGCGCAGCGCACCGCGATCACCGGCGGGCCGTTCGTCACCTTCCTTGCATCTTTGCCCGTCCCCGACAGCCGCCGTCGTCTCGTCGACACCCTCGTCGTGATCATCGCGAGCACGCCGCTGTTGCTGCCCGTATTGGCGGCTGCCATCGCGCTCGCCTTCGTGCCGCAGAAGGCGGTCAACTACCTGTTCGTGTTCGACCTGTTCCTGATTACGCTGGGATGGCAACTGACCGCGCTGTCGCGCAATATGCGCGACGCAATCGCGTTGATCGTTGCCAATGCCTTCCTCGTCGGCGGCTTTCACGCCGAGGGCGCGTTGCGTCCGGTGTTGCTGATCGTGGCATTGTTGCTCGCGGCGTTCACGATTGCGCATACCGCCACCGCATCGTCCGCTCGGTCGAGAACGCCGGGCGCATGCGCGCGTCGCGTCACGCATGCCATCCGCGCCCGTGTGCGGAATGGGCTTTCGCCCATCGCCACGCTGCAAATCGGCATCCTGCGGGACCGTGCCGCGAGCACCGTCGGACACTGCCTGATGATGGGTGCGGTCGCCGCCGCGACAGGGTTCCTGCTCGCACTCTGGGATTTCGACAAGCGCGCCGTGCCGCTGACGCTGATGGCGCAGACCGTCATCGCACTGATTGCGGCGACGACCTATCGCGATTTGCAGGCGGCTCACCAGCGTGCATCTCACTTCATGCGGTCGCTGCCGCTGTCGGCCTTCGCGAAGCGCCGCGCCGACTGGCTGACCGTTGCCGCGCTGGCGCTGCCGTTCGCCGCGATCGCACCGCTGCTGCTGGTGTTGCACGGCGTGCTGTCGTCGCAGATGGCGGCAGCGCTCGTCTGCTCGGGCGCACCGCTCGTCGCATTACACTATCTGCCGCAACGCTACGCGTCCCGACAATCCGTGTTGCTGGACGTCCTGCTGACCGTGATCTGGGTCACGCTCACCTGGCCAATTTTCATTTGATCGACCGATTCATGCTCCGCTTCGACAATCTCGGCAAGCGCTACGACAAGCGCGTCATCTTCCAGGGACTCCACTACGCATCCGGTGCCGGATGTGTCGCGCTGTGCGACGAAAACGGCAGTGGCAAATCGACGTTGCTCGCCATTCTCGCCGGCACGATCGACGCGGACGAAGGCGAGGTGTGGCTCGGCGGCCATTCGCTGCGCACCGCGCCGCTCGATGCGAAATCCGCGCTGGCGTACGTGCCCGACGATTGCCTCGCGTATCCGTTCCAGACCGGTCGCGAGTTTCTCGATCTCGTGGCGGCTGCCAAGAAGACGGCTGTCGACACCCGCACGCTCGAACTGGCGGATCGATTCGGGCTGGCCCCGCATATGGAGAAGCGTTTCGAGCAGATGTCGCTCGGCACGCGCAAGAAACTGTTCCTGACGGCGACGACGCTCGGCGCGCCCACCGTCGTGATCGCAGACGAACCGGGCAACGGGCTCGATGCGGCGTCGCGTGCGGTGCTGATCGATCTGTTCAAGACGTTGGCCAAGGACCGGGCCGTCTTTTTTTCGAGTCACGATCCGGCGCTGGCGCGCGCCTGCGACGCCAGGATCACCAGTTTCGCGGAGCTTGGATTCGCTGGATAGCCGGTATCGTCGCCGGCGCAGTCACGGGAAAGGATCGGGTGTGACGGCTTGTCGAAGGGTGATCGGCGCACCGACAATCGATCGCCGTCATTTTCCGGAAGGAAGAAAGGAAGTGCGAAACGGACCATCCCGCCCCGCACTTCCGTGAATTTTACGACGCACATGTCCGGCGTGCCGGGCCCCGATCAACCGACTGTCCGACACCCCAGCCGCTTATCGTTCGACCCGCGCACGTGCCCGAACACGCGCCCCGTCAGGCCTTCAACGCCCCGAAGACCTCGTCCAGCATCTTCTTCGCGTCGCCGAACAGCATCCGGTTGTTGTCCTTGTAGAACAGCGGATTGTCGACGCCCGCATAGCCGGACGCCATGCTGCGCTTCATCACGATCGAGGTCTTCGCCTTCCACACCTCGAGCACCGGCATGCCGGCGATCGGGCTGCCCGGATCTTCCTGCGCCGCCGGGTTCACGATGTCGTTCGCGCCGATCACCATCGACACGTCGGCTTCCGGGAAGTCGCCGTTGATCTCGTCCATCTCCATCACGATGTCGTAAGGCACCTTCGCCTCGGCGAGCAGCACGTTCATGTGCCCCGGCATGCGGCCGGCCACCGGATGGATCGCGAAACGCACGTCGACGCCCTTCTCGCGCAGCACCTTCGTGAGTTCATGCACGGTGTGTTGGGCTTGCGCCACGGCCATCCCGTACCCAGGCACGATGATCACGCTCTTGGCATCGCGCAGCAGCTCGGCCGTTTCCAGCGCGCTCACCGCCACCACTTCGCCGGCCGGCTGCGCGCTGCCGCCCGACGCCGCGGGCGCACCGCTGCCGGTACCGAAGCCGCCGGCAATCACGCTGATGAAGTTGCGGTTCATCGCGCGGCACATGATGTACGACAGGATCGCACCCGACGAGCCCACCAGCGCGCCGATCACGATCAGCAGGTCGTTGCCGAGCATGAAGCCGGTGGCCGCCGCCGCCCAGCCCGAGTAGCTGTTGAGCATCGACACCACGACGGGCATGTCCGCGCCGCCGATCGCCATCACCATGTGCACGCCGAACAGCAGCGACACCACCGTCATCACGATGAGCGGCGTCAGGCCGTCCTGGACCGTCTCCGCATGCAGGAACGCGCGGCCGAACACGATCACCACCACCAGTGCGGCCAGGTTGAGCCAGTGACGTGCCGGCAGCAGCAGCGGCTTGCCGCCGATCTTGCCGGAGAGCTTGCCGAACGCAATCACCGAGCCCGCGAAGGTCACCGCACCGATCAGGATGCCGACGTAGATTTCCACTTCGTGGATCGCGTGCTCGGCACCCGTGAACTGCACCGACGTATCGATGTAGCTCGCGAAGCCCACCAGGCACGCCGCCAGACCGACCAGGCTGTGCATCAGCGCAACCAGCTCGGGCATCTGCGTCATCTGCACCTTCTTCGCGGCGAACAGGCCGACCGCGCCGCCGACGACCAGTGCCGCCACGATATACGGAATGCCCTCGGCGGAAACGCGCGGGCCGAGTACGGTCGCGAGCACGGCGATCAGCATGCCGATCATGCCGAGCAGGTTGCCGCGGCGCGCGGTCTCGGGATTGGCCAGCCCGCCGAGGCTGAGAATGAACAGGATGGCCGCGCCGATATAGGAGACGGTAGTCAGATTGGAAGTCATTATTGTCGTCTCCTTACTTGCGGAACATCGCCAGCATGCGGCGCGTCACGGCAAAGCCGCCGAACATGTTGACGGCCGTGAGCGTCAGCGCGCCCACCGCCAGGCCCAGGATCAGCCCCGACGGGCGGCCGTCTGCCGCCGCCTCGCCCAACGGCGGCGCGACCTGCACCAGCGCGCCGATCGCGATGATCGACGAGATCGCATTGGTGACGCTCATCAACGGCGTATGCAGCGACGGCGTGACGTTCCAGATCACCATGTAGCCGACGAAGCAGGCGAGCACGAACACCGTGAAGTGCGACAGGAACGTGGCCGGCGCGAACTGGCCGACCAGCAGGAACGCCAGTGCGCCGACGGCGAACGTGATGGCGAGCGACTTGGCCGACATCGGCGCGCCGCTGCCGTGACCGTGGCCCTTGGATGCGGCTGCCGCGACCGGCGGCGCGGCGGGTTTCGGTGCGGCGGCCGGCTGCTGGATCGGCGGCGGCGGCCAGGTCACGTTGCCTTCCTTGATGACCGTGAGGCCGCGGATCGCGTCGTCATTGAAGTCGACGTTGATCGTGCCGTCCTTGTTCTTGCACAGCTCCTCGGCCACGCGCAGCAGGTTGGTCGCATACAGCGTCGACGACTGGCGTGCCAGGCGCGACGCGAGATCCGTATAGCCGACGATGGTCACGCCGTGACGCACCACCGCCTCGCCCGGCACCGTCAGCTCGCAGTTGCCGCCTTGCTCGCCGGCCATGTCGACGATCACGCTGCCCGGCTTCATCGATTGCACCATCTCGGCCGTGATCAGCTTCGGTGCCGGTTTGCCGGGAATCAGCGCGGTGGTGATGATGATGTCCGCCTCCTTGGCCTGCTGCGCGTACATCGCGCGCTGCGCCTGCTGGAAGCCTTCGCTCATCACCTTCGCATAGCCGCCGCCGCCCGAGCCCTCTTCCTCGTAGTCGACCTTGACGAATTCGCCGCCCAGCGACTTGACCTGGTCGGCGACTTCCGCGCGCGTGTCGTTGGCGCGCACGATCGCGCCGAGGCCTGCGGCCGTGCCGATCGCCGCGAGACCGGCGACGCCCGCGCCGGCGATGAACACCTTGGCCGGCGGCACCTTGCCCGCGGCCGTGATCTGCCCGTTGAAGTAACGGCCGAATGCGTGAGCCGCCTCGATGACGGCACGGTAGCCGCTCACGCCGGCCATCGACGTGAGCGCATCCATCTTCTGCGCGCGCGACAGCGTGCGCGGCAGCGAATCGATCGCCAGCACCGTGGCCCGCTTCGCGGCCAGCTGCTGCATCAGTTCAGGGTTCTGGGCCGGCCAGACGAAGCCGATCAGCGTGCCACCCTCACGCATCAGCGAAACTTCTTCGCTGCTCGGCGGACGCACCTTGAAAACGATATCGCTGCGTCCCCATAGATCGGCAGCCGTCGCCACGACTTCGGCCCCGGCCGTACGGTAGTCGTCGTCGCTGAAGTTCGCGCCGGTGCCGGCACCGCTTTGCACGGCCACCGAGAACCCGAGCTTGATCAGCTTTTCGACCACGTCGGGAACGGTCGCTACGCGCCGCTCCTCGTGGGCCGTCTCCAGAGGGACCCCAATCAGTAATGTCATATCCTGAACTGTCAGTAGTGGCCGTCGCAAGGAATTACGGCCTGCGTTTCACGTCACCCAACTCAATCCATCCGTGTACGACTTTGCTTCGCGCGCAGCTTGGCACTGCCGCGCGGATTTCACAAACGATCCATCCTCTAATTGATCGTCTTGTCAGATCAACCCGGTTCATGCTGTTGTCTGATTTTCCTGACGAATATCCGGCCGCTGTTCCGATCGGATAAGAACTGCGAAGCATATCCCGTGCCAGAGTCTTTCCGAAATTTATATTTTGAATCGACGCGCATTCAATCCATGAATCCCCTGTCTGGACACGACGGGCCGGCCACCTTCCGTTCATTCTTCGGGGCCGTCCCGCGCGCCGCCTAGAGCGGCGCCAACCGTCGCTCCATCTTCACGATCTCGAGCTCGACCTGGCTGCGCCCGTGCGAAAAACGCCCCTGCCCGACGACCTCGAACCCGTGTCGTTCATAGAACGGCCGGGCGTTCGTGGTGGCTTCGAGATACGCACGCGCATGGCCGCCGTTCGCGATCTTGGAGACCGCATGCGCGAGCAACATGGCGCCAACGCCGCCCCCCGCCGAATGGCCGCGGACGAACAGCTTGGTGACCTCCTCGCCCGCCGTCTCGACGAAGCCGCATATTCCGCCGTCGTCGGCGACCCAGATCGCGCCATCGGCGACGGCGGCCAGGTACATCGAAGGATCCCGCCCGTCCAGCCAGCCCTCGATCTGTTGCTGCGTGTAATGGCCGGCGCAAAGCTTGACGACCGAGTCGCGGTGTACCGCGTAGATGTCTCCAACGTCTTTTGCGACGGCGGCCCGAATCACCGGGGAATTCATTCGATTGGCTCCCTGAGGCACGTAGTTCGAGTTGTACAAGACTGCTGATTTTTTGAGGCCACGACAGCGAGACCTGGCGGCAGGAATCGGTTTCATCGCGCATCCCCCGCTCGCCGGCACGATGCGATGTGTCGCGCCCCGACGACGCACGCTGCGTCACCGGGGATCTTCCGCGCAACCGAGTTTAAACGAGGATGTGGCGTATTCCGGTTAAACCCCTCAACGCCCACTCGCGCGCAGCGTCGACATGAGCACGCATGCGGCGCGCACCCGCGTCCGGCATCCATGTCGACATGTCGATGCGCATCGCGCAAAACCGCGAGCAAGCCGATACGCGAACCGGAACCGCGCCATTCCGCCACCTCGAACCGATCTCGCCTGTTCGCGCCTGTTCGCGCCGTTCAGGCCGGCCGCACTAGATCAGCTCGGCGACGTGCACGATGACGAGCGCGGCCGGAACGAGCAGCGCCTGCGCGCACAACGTGCCGAGCACGCGCGCGCCCGCGAGTGTCGTGATGGCCCGCCGGAAGCTGTTTTCCGAGATCCGCCCTTCGATGACGTCGTCGGTCATGACGGACACCTGCGGGTCGATGATGACCGCCAGCACGACGGTCGCGAAACCGTTGATGACGGACGACAGGTTCGCGCATGTCACTCTCAGATCGGGCTTCAGGTAGCCCGCATACAGCGACGCGAACACGCCGACCGTCCAGATCGCCATCGCGGCAACGTTCAACGCGATGACGCGCCACGACACGCCCGTGTTCGCGGCCAATTGCGTGACGTTCTGGCTCGAGGGCAGTCGTGCGCCGACGCGAAGCGTGTTGATCCCTGCGCGACTGCACGCGTCCAGCAGCAGGCGCGGAATCGAGCGGTTCGCCTGGAAGTGTTCGACGGCGCGACTGAAATAACGCTGGAACGTCGGGATCAGGAATGTCCCGACAATGGTCGCTATGGTTGCGGACAGCAGGAACCACCGGAAGTCGGCCAGCAACCCGCTCCCCATCCGATGCGCGATGTCCATTTCAACCCGTTTCGCGATGAACGGCCCCTGAAACGAATTGGCCGTCCGGGACACCAGCGCGATGATCCCGAACAACGAGAACGACAACGCGATGCGACGCGTGCGAACGCCGGCGATCCGCACCGCATACGCGAGTGTCGCGATCACATGGATGACGAAGGTAAGCCCGCAGATGATCCAAAGCTGACTGTCCATGCTGGTGCCGCGTGCGTGACGGGATCACGAGTGTACCCGAGCCCGGCCCGCGCCCGGCGCGTCGGCCGGGGGAGGCCGCCTTCGCAGACGTAACGGTTGGGCGACGCGCGTCAGGCGCTACCGTGCGATGCCAATCCCCGGGCCTCATTCAGCATCCATGTCGCGAATGCCTGCAACGGCCCCTCGGCCAGTTCGATCGGCTCGGGCAGGACGAGACAGAAGTTTTTCGTAATCGACTTGCCCGCCGGCCAGGGCGCGACCAGCCGGCCCTGCTCGAGCTCCGCGTCGATGTAAAGGCGCGGCACCAGCGCGACACCCAGGCCGGCCAGCGCCGCTTCGATCAGCATCGAATGGAGATCGTAACGCGCGCCGACCGCCGAATTGGTCAGCACGATGCCGGACTCCTGCGCATACGCCTGCCACGCGTCCGGGTTCTGTCGCCGGTGCAGACGCGGCAGTGCGTCCAGCGACGGGTTCGCCCCGGCACCGGCGAGCAGCGCCGGGCTGCAGACGGGCACCAGCACTTCCTCCAGCAGCGGATGCAGATGCATCCCCGCCCATGCCGGATGCTCGAAATGAATGGCGGCGTCGAAGCCGCTCCCGGCCAGCAGGAACGGTTCCATCCGCTCGGCGATATGCACCGTGATATTCGGATGCCGGTCTTGAAAGTGCTTCAGCCGGGGGATCAGCCAGCGGGTGGCAAAGGTTGGAATGGCGGCGATATCGATGCTCGCGCCTTCGATGGGCTGGCCCATCAGGTACAGGCTGTCCCGTTCCAGCCGATCCAGAATCTCGCGAACCTGCCCCGCGTATCGCGCGCCGTTCGGCGCCAGCCGCACCCGATTGCCGATCCGTTCGAACAGCGTGACGCCCAGGAACGCCTCCAGCCGGCCGATCTGACGGCTGACGGCGCCCTCCGTCCGTGCCAGCTCTTCGGCGGCTCGGGCAAAGCTGCCGTGTCGGGCCGCGGCTTCGAACGCCTGGAGCGCGGAATTGCTTGGGATCTTGCGGGGCATGGGTGTCTCGACGGTCAGGGTGTACTTGCGGTCAGCTTGAGTAAATATCACTGAAGGCTGACTTTATTTCGTTTTATCGGGCAGAAATGCGAGCTTAGCATTACGTTACCGCACTGAAAATCGACGATTCGCAGATGGATGTGCATCCTGTTCAAAGGACAACGTGATGATCTACACCGTGGAATGCAGCTTCGCCGACCTCGGCAGCGAAGCCGAATGGAACGACTTCTACAGCCTCGAAAAACTGCCCGCGCTGATCTCGGTAACGGGGTTTCACACGTCGCAGCGGTTCAAGGCGATCAGCGGCGGTTGCCCGGTCTATCTGGCGATCCACACGATCGACGGGCACGATGTGCTGACCGGCGATGAATATCGCCGGAAAGGCGGCGGCAATTTCGCGAAATGGCAGCAGCACATCACCGACTGGCATCGGAATCTCTACAGCGATATCGGTGTTGCGCCGGCGGTAAAGGACGGCGAATACCTCGCGCTGTGTGCCGGCGGCCCGGATCCGCTGATCCGGTTGGGCCTCGAACCGCTGGCCATGCAGGCCGTTGCGCTGGAGAGGTTTCCGGAGCGCCGGTGGCTCGCCGTCCTGCCACGGCACAGCGCTCAGCTTGTCGAGAATCTTCCTGAAGGCATTCACCTTTACGCGCCGATGACGCCGCAACTGACCAGCGCGCGCGCCCTTTCCGCTGCGCAGGAGTAAGCCCGCGATGCCGAACGTCACTTTCTCGATCGATGCGAACCGGATGCCGGCTGATGACAGTCTTGCCGAGCTGTCGCGCGACTGCGTCGAGCTCTGTACGCACGTGCTTGAGGCGGCGCTCAAGAACGTCCACGTCATTTTTCTGGAAGCTCGGCATGGGCATGGACATCCCGTGTTCGCAGACATCCGGTATCGCGTCGGGACGTCTCGCACGCCGGCCGTCATGAACCGCTTCATGGAAGCGCTGGATCACGCGATCGTTCGCCGCACCGGTCTCACCGCGCGCATCCGGTGTTTTGGTTATACCGCGACGAACCTTCACGCCCGCAACTAGCCGATCCGGAGAAACACGATGTCCACACTTACTTTTCCCGGTCAGCAAGTCGGGGATTTCACGATCACGGCCATCAGCGATGGCTACCTCACGGCCAGCCTCGACTTTCTATCGAACATCGATTCGGCCGACGCATCAAGAATGCAGCATGAAGCCGGGCAGAAAGCGCCCGACGCCGTGCATATCAATTGCTACGTCGTGCGCGGCGCGGGCCGTACCGTCCTCATCGACGGGGGCGCGGGCGGGTTCAAGCAATGGGGTGGGCAACTCCGGACGAACCTGGTGCTTGCCGGTATCGAACCCACTGCGATCGACACCATCCTGCTGACCCACGCGCATCCCGATCACGTCGGGGGACTGGTGAATGAGGTAGGGCAGGCCGCGTTTCCGAATGCGGAGCTGGTGGTGCATCGGCGCGAGGTCCGGTTCTGGCAGGACGACGGCAATCTGAGCCGCGCCAGCGAGCGGGCGCGCGGTAACTTCTTCAAAGCGCGTCAGGTGTTCGATGCCTATGACGACACGCTCCGTCTGTTCGACTCGGGTCAGGTGCTCCCCGGCATCAGCGCGCTGCCGCTGCCGGGACATACCGATGGACACACCGGATATGTGCTCGAATCCCGCGATCAAAGCCTGCTTGTGTGGGGGGACGTGGTTCATTTTCCGCATATCCAGGTTCAACGGCCGGAGGTCTCGATTGCGTTCGATCACGATGCGTCGCTGGCGGTGGCGACGCGGTCACGGCTTCTCGATCAGGTCAGTTCGGAGGGGCTGTTGATCGCCGGCATGCATCTGGGGGAACTCGGGTTCGCACGCATCAAGCGGACGCGTGACGGGTATGGCTTGCTTTACGAACACGAAGGCTGACACCACCGGTGCACTGACGTGCGATGCCACCACCTGGCGTCCCGATGCATGAGTCGCCCGCTCAACTGAGTGGCGTTTTTTGAGGGTTATACGACCTTTGCGCCATCCGCTTCGCGTTCCATACTTCGCGTGGAAGATCGAGCCGAGCAAGGCACACCGACGCCATCGCGCCATGTGCCTTCGGCCCGATCCATCACGACGTAGAAAGGAGCAGAAGATGAGACTTAAAAACAAGGCGGCGTTGATCACGGGCGGCACCAGCGGCATCGGTCTTGCAACCGCGAAGCTGTTCATGGCGGAAGGCGCTCGTGTAGCGGTGACGGGTCGTGACGATGCGGTGTTCGACCGCGTGAAGGCCGAACTCGGCGAGCAGGCGCTCGTTCTCAAGGGCGACGTCCGTTCGATCGCCGACATGCGCGCGATTGCCGCCGAGGTCAACGAGAAGTTCGGTGGCCTGGATGTGGTGTTCGCGAATGCGGGCTGGGCTTTCCCGTCCGCAGTCAACGACATCGACGACGCACTCTATGACGAGATCATGGACATCAACGTCAAGGGCGTGGTGTCCACGCTTCAGGCGGTGCTGCCGGATTTGCGCGCAGGCGCGTCGGTCATTCTCAATACCTCGTTCGTCGCGCAGACCGGCAAGCACGGCATCTCGTTGACCGCGGCAGCGAAGGCTGCCGTGCGATCGCTTGCCCGCAGCTGGTCCTACGAGTTTCTCGACCGGAAAATCCGCTTCAACGCGATTGCGCCAGGCCCGATCGACACGCCGCTGCTCGGCAGATGGGGCATGCCCGACGAATGGGTTCGCGACCGCAAGGCCGCGTTCGCCGAAGCCATTCCGGTGGGCCGCATGGGCACGGCCGACGACATCGCCTACGCGGCACTCTATCTCGCCAGCGACGAATCCTCGTACGTCGTCGGCACCGAGCTGGTCGTCGATGGCGGCGCCTCGCAGCTTTGAGCCTGCGGAGCCCGTTTCCAGCGCCCTGCACGTCATCCCGGCTCATCCCCCCATCCGATCCCACGCCCGCCACGCTTTTCGTCGCGGCGGTGATTCCATCCGGCCCAGCCTGCTTGCGCTCGCAGCGGGGCCGACATGCAAGGAGAAGCGATCTTGACCGACAGTAGCGAAAACCATGCTTCCGGACAGCCCCTCACCCAAGCAGGCCGCTCGCGCCGCGATATGCTCAAGTTTGGCGGCGTCGCGACCCTCGGCGCCGTCCTGGGTGGCGGAGCCTTGCTGGGGCACACAACCCCTGCGCTTGCGCAGACAGGCAGCGCAGGCGCACTTGCCCCGAATGACCCGCTCAATATCCTGATCGTCAATTACGACGGCGGGACGCTGCTCGACTTCGCCGGGCCCAGCGAGATTTTCCATCGGCTACCGAATACGAACGTTCGCTACGCGAGCCTCGATGGCGGCAACGTGACGCTCGAATTCGGTGTCGTGTACGGCAACACCGAACGACTGGCCGATATCGACAAGACCGACCTGCTTCTGGTCCCCGGCGGGTCCGATTTGTCAGCGCCGATGCGACCCGCGTATCAAGCGCAGATCCGGCGTCTGGCAGAAAGCGCCAAACACGTGACGTCGGTTTGCAACGGATCGCTCGTGCTCGCCGCGACCGGCGTTCTCAAGGGCAAGCGCAGTGCCTGCCATTGGGCGTTCGTCAACAAGCTGGCCGAATATGGCGCCATTCCCGTGCCCGATCGCTTCGTGGAAGACGACAACGGCCGGTTCATGAGCGGTGGCGGCGTGACGGCGGGCATCGACTTCGCACTGCGCGTGGCCGCGAAGCTGCGCGGGCAGCAGGCCGCCGAATTCACGCAACTCGCGATCGAATATGATCCCGCGCCGCCGTTCCACTCCGGCCATCCCAGGGACGCGCGGCCAGAAATCATCGCGATGGTCGACAAGAAACTGCCCGGCGCATCCAGGGGGCTCGCACGCGTCCCGGGCGTTCGTTGAGCCGCTTGCAGGCGATGTAAGCGCGACCAGCTTCAGGTCTCGATGATCACCGCCGCCGACGTTGCCGTCTCCAACCGATAACCTTCGCAGTCCTCTTAAATAAATTCACGATCGGAAATCACTCGATGCAACAGATTCGTATGTGTACCGCTGCGCTCGCAGCCAGTGTCACCTTTTTCGCGTTTGCCGCGCCGGCGACTGCCGGTGGTGTGCAACGTCCGCCCGAAGCGGCCATCAAAGCCGAGAATGCGCGATGGGCGGATGCCTTTGCGCGAGGCGACTACGAGGCGATCGGCCGTCTCTATACCCGCGACGGCACGCTCTTGCCGCCCGGTGGCGACAAGGTAACGGGAAGCAGCGCGATCACCGCGTACTTCACCAACGGGTATGCCGGCTCGAAGCCCGCCACCGTATCGTTCAGCAATTACGAGTTCTACGGTAACGATCGGGTCGTGACGGAGGTTTCGGATGCGGAGATCCATGACCACGACGGAAAGCTCAAATATCGCGGCAAGCAGACCCTCGTCTTTCTGAAGCAAGGCGGTGCCTGGAAGTTGCATCGCGACATGTGGAACGACTACGGGCCGCTGAAAGCGGATGACCATTGATCGACTGGCGAAACGGATCGTGACCTGCCCACAGCGCCACTAGCCCGTTCGACGGACGTTGACCGGGCAGCGCGCTGATCGGCCAGCAGTCGATCAGCGCGCCCCGTTCGATCGACTCTCGCGTCGAATCGCTTGCGGCGGGTGTCCATGCAGTTTGATGAAGGCCCGCCGCATCCGTTCCGGATCGGTGAATCCGACCGCCAGCGCAATCTGTTCGATCGGTTCGCTACCGCCCTGCAGGCGCAGCCGCGCCGCTTCGACTCGCAAGCGCTCGACCGCCTTCGCAGGTGTTTCACCGGTTTCCCGGCGAAATGCGCGTCCGAACTGTCGCGGACTCAATCGTGCCGCATCGGCGAGCCGTTCGACAGGTAACGCTTCGGCCAGATGTTCCCTCGCAAAGTTCAGCGCGATGCGGATACGATCCGATTCCGGCTCCATCTGCGACATCGCGGAGAATTGGGACTGACCGCCTGGCCGACGATACGGAACAACCAGAAGCCTGGAAACCGCGCGCGCAACCTCCGCGCCCATATCGCGTTCGATCATGCCGAGCGCGAGGTCGATTCCGGACGCGATGCCCGCCGACGTCCAGATGCGGCCCTCCTCGATATAGATACTGTCGCCCTCGACCTTGGTGCGCGGGAAGCGCGACTGCAATTGCGCGGCGTATCGCCAGTGCGTCGTGGCTCTCAAGCCGTCCAGCAAGCCGGTTTCCGCAAGCAGAAACGCCCCCGTACACACGCTTGCCACCCGCGCGGCCCTCGCGCCCAGTTTCCTGGCGGCGGCGATATTCTCGGGTGTCTGCATCGGATCGACATCGCCGCCCACGAACACGACGGTGTCGAACGTGCGCCGTCCGATCGGCTTCGTTTCGACCGACAGGCCCGTATTGCCCGGAACCGGGCCGCCGGACTGCGAGATGACATGGAGATCATAGGGCGTGTGGCCCGCCGCTGTGGCCACCTGATTGAAGGCCGACAGTGGCCCGCCCAGATCAAGCACATCGTAGCCACGGCAAACGAAGAATCCGATTCGATGCATGACGAAGTCGTTAACTAAAAAAGCCCGGAAAGTCGTATTTTATAGAGAACCCTCAAATAGCGCCATGTGGCCTGAAATGACGGAACAAGGACGTTTACGCGCTGATCGATTGTCCGTATGGCCGCTCAGACCCGACGCACACAGCGCAATTTCTTCAGCCATGCCTGTACCGTTCCTGCAGAGGAATCGAGTCATGCGCTACGCTGCAAGTTACGCGAACGTTCCCCCCGCAACTTTCCATCCGGGCCGCCTCGAACATGCACGGTAAAGAATTGAAGGTAGCCTCGCTGCCCCCTCGGTTTCTCGAAGCAGCGCTGGCGTTGCTCGATTCGGCATTCGAGCGGGACCCGACGCTTGGCTGGTGCCTGTTCGCCGAAAATCCGGGATTCCACGAGCGCCGCGCCCGCTATCTCGGGCGCTATCTGAAGTATCACTACGATGCAGGCCTGCCGGCTTTGGGCGCGTGGCGCAATGACGATCTCGTTGCGGTCAGCTACTTTGCGCCCGCATCCTGCAGTGAATCGCCCCGCATGCTGGCAGCGCTGGGGCGCGACATCGCGATCGGTTGCGGCGCGTCATCGTTGAGCCGGATCGATTTGCTTCGCGACACGCCTGCCGCGAGTGCGCCGGACGCGGCGTGCAGCCGGATCGAATTCATCGGCGTATCCCCGGTTCGGCAAGGCGAAGGCATCGGATCGGTGCTGCTCCGTGCAACGTTGTCACATCTTGGCGACACCGATCCGTCGGCGAAAATAGCGCTGGAGACGGGAGAATCGCGCAATCTCCCGTTCTATGAACGCCATGGGTTGTCGGTCACAGCGCGCATGGAACATGACGGACTGACGCAATACCGATTGCAGACCGTCTAACCGACGACATCAGCCGCGCCAGGATCGGAACCCGGCCCGCCCTACTCCGCATTCACCTTTCGCCATTGCATCGGCGACATCTCATACCGTCCGCGAAACGCCCGACTGAACGCCGCTTCCGACGTATACCCGACGCGCCCGGCGATATCCGAAATCGGCGCGCGGCTGTACCGCAACAACTCCGCCGCCCGATCCAGGCGCCAGGTCGTGAGATAGCTCAGCGGCGCCTGCCCCACGACGCGCTGGAACCGGTCCGCAAAAGCCGATCGCGACAGATTCGACAACGCGGCCAGATCGCTGACGCTCCAGGCACGCCCGGGATCCGCATGGATGGCGGACATTGCCGGGTTGATCCGGCTGTCGATCGCACCGGACAACCACCCGTGCCCTGCCGAGCCCTCCGTCGCCCAGGTGCGCAGCAACTGGACGAAGATGACATCGAGCAACCGGGAGATCATCGCGGCGGCGCCCGCGCGCGGACTCAACGCCTCGTCGAGAATGAAATGGCAGCTCAGCTCCAGCCACTCGAACGGCCGCTCCCGTAACCCTTTCAGCACCAGCACCGGCGGCAGCACGGACAGCAAACGTTGCGACAGCACGCCGTCGAATCCGAAGTCGCCGCACAGCCAGGTGGTGTCGCCACTCCCGATCGTCAGGCGCTCGCGATCGTAGTACTTCGGCGCGAGATCCGTCACGAGACTGGCGGAGCGGCCCGGCCGGTCGGCGATGACATGGCCGTGACCATGCATCAGCATGACCAGGTCGCCTTGCGAAGCGTGGTAGCGCGCCTCGATCCCCTCCACTTCGATCGCCACGCTGCCGCTCCGGATGATATGCAGACGATACTTTCCGGCAGGAAAACGCAATCCGAAAGGTGCCGATGCCGCGCACGTGAAGACCGTGTTGCCGCGGATGCGGATCAGCTCCAGCACGTCGGAAAAGGCGTCCCGCTTGAAGGAGAACGGATCTGCGTCATCGTCCAGCGGCGTCGGCGTTTGAGCAAAGAATTCCGGCTTTTGGGCCATGTCGCGTACTCGGATGGTCTTTATGATGGACACATCATTCACGCTGAACGACGCCCGTGTCAAAGACTATTCTCAAGATACGTGGCGCACGGCAACCGCGTAGTACGCGTCGTTTCGACGCTGGCACGGCACGGGGTAGACGGATCCGGAAATACCGGGGTCCCGCAGGCGTGATTTTCATCATCGAGCGATCTACAGGAGCACGGATATGAATCCGGAAACGCGTACCGACACGGTTGTACTGATTCACGGCCTGTGGATGACGCCGTTGTCGTGGGAACATTGGGTCAGCCGCTACGAGCAGCGCGGCATGCGCGTCATTACGCCGGGGTATCCGGGTATCCAGCCGGGCACGGCCGGCGTCGAGGCACTTCGCCGCGATCCGTCGCCGCTGGTGAATCTGGGCGTGCGCGAGATCTTCGATCACCTGGCCCGGACCATCGCGGCGCTCGACACGAAGCCGATCATCATGGGGCATTCGTTCGGCGGCGCATTCGCCCAGCTTCTGCTCGATGCCGGCTACGGCTCGGCCGGTGTATCGATCGACGGCGCCGCGGTGAAGGGCGTATGGGCGCTGCCGTTCAGCGAGATCAAGGCAACGTTCCCGGTCCTGCGCAATCCGGCCAACCTGCATCGTGCGGTGCCCATTACCGAGCAAGACTTTCACTACGCATTCACGAACAACCTGAGCCTCGCGGAGTCGAAGCCGGTTTATGACCGCTACGCGGTTCCCGTGTCGGGGCGCATCCTGTTTCAAGGCGGGTTCGCGAACGTCAACCCGAATGCCCCGACGCGCTACAACTTCGCGAACGACAATCGGGCGCCGCTCCTCTTTATCGCCGGCGGCAACGACAACATCCTGCCGCCGGCCGTACAGCGCGAGAACTTCGAGAAGAACGCGAAGCGCTCGCGGGCCATATCCGCCTACAAGCTGTTTGCCGGGCGTAGCCACTACACCTGTGGCGAGAAAGGCTGGGAGGATGTTGCTGACTTCGCGCTCGATTGGGCGCTGGCGCCTAAGGCGGGCGATCTCGGCAAGGGCTGAAGGGCCGGCAGGCATCGGAGAGGCGAAGGCGGTCCAACTGCACTGCGGTCGGCAGGCGTCAGCCGTCGCCGCAGATAACGTTCAGCGCCCAACCCTGCGCACCACCTCCATCATGGTTGCCGTCGAGCGGGGAATCCCTGACGCTCGAGAAACTCGGATACCACGGGCTCCCAGACGTCGACACCGTGCGCAAACAGCATGTGCCCGTTTTTCTCGAACGGCGGAAGCAGCCGATAGTCGGCGTTGCCGCCAGCGTGAACGAAGGCATCGTGCCACGCACGGCTATAGGTTGGGCCAAAGTACTGGTCATTCTCCGTATAGATCCACAGCATCGGGACGCGTGCTGTTTTTCCAAATCGCGAATACATCGCCTCCATCAGCTCGTCCTGACAGGGCGATCCGGGATGTTGAACCGGATCGCCGCCCGCACCGCCCGCAAAGTTGATTGCAGCAACCACGCCCGCCGGATTGTCGGCGGCCATCGCTGTCGTCACAAAACCGCCGACAGATTGACCGACGATGACGATGCGATTCGACGTGACGTGCGGTTGGCGTTTTGCATAGTCGAGCACCGCGAGTTCCTCGGCTCGGGCGGCATCGATCATCGGGTGGTAGTCTTTGTGGCGACACGCGCCGCTATATTCGGGATCGAACTGTATGCCGTACGCACCGTAACCGATCCGGGTCGGCGCGAATACGGCAAATCCGAGTTTCAGGAACACGGCGACTTGTTGCGTGTAGCGGAATCGTTCGGGCGCGGCTCGATTGTTTGAATTGCGTCCGTGATTGAGGATCAGGATGGGGAATGGTCCATCGCCATCTGGAAAGAACTGCGTGATCGCGACCTTACCGGTCTGTTCCGCGCCATAAAAATCCTTGACCGTCACGTCGATCGTCGACACGGCTTCGTGGAGATCCGTTCTGAGCTGTTCGGCGCGGGCGTCGGAGATCACGAGCGCAACGCAGATCCACAGCAGGTGCCTGGCAATAGTCATCGTGACCGGCATGTCGGGAATAGATATTTTCTGATTCATCGGAGATGCTGCGCGGGCGTCGCGAAGGAACGTTACAAAGCAAACGAATCGTCACGCGTCGACGCTACGGAACGTAACATGCGCGCCGATGATTAGCGACAATTGAACTATCGCAATGTGTCAGGACGGATCCTGAATGATGGTCAAGTATGGACTTGCCCCCGCATCTCCGGACACGCGCTAAATCGAACTCGTCAATGGTGCGAATCGGGTGTTCGACAGATGTCCGTAATGACGCCATCTGCGAAGACCCCGCCCTCCCACATCTGGATTTCCTTGCCGATAGCCAGAAGTGGGGCAACCAGGGCGAATGACAGAAACTTTACCGGTACATCGTGTTCGCGACCCAGTTCGAGCGTCCGACCTTCCACCAACCAGCGACAATCAAAGTACTGGCCTTCGATGACCAGCGGGCAACCGTAGTGCATGCCTGGATTGACGAGCACCGGTCCATTTCGCCCGCCTTCGGCTGTGGTTCTCAGACGAAGACGTAGTACTGCGTCAGGTTGCATCAAATTCCTCCCGGACCAAGGTTCGCCTGAACTCACGTGGGGAGCGATATTTCAAAGCGCTATGCGGATGCTTCTCGTTGTAGTGTTCGAACGCGAAGGCCAGATTGCGAACGGCCGTTGCTGCATCAGGCTTCGGTGTAGTGACAATGTAGTCGCGCTTCATTGTCATTACAAAGCTTTCGGCCATGCCGTTGCTTTGTGGGCTGCACACCGGCGTAGTCAACGGCTTCAGGCCGATGTCGGCAGCGAAGGCGCGGGTCTTCTCGGCAGTGTAGCCCGAGCTGTTATCCGTGAGCCATTCGATTTCCGCTGGCGCCGCCACGCCCCGATACGCGGCATTCGGATCGACGCGGCTGATGTGGCCGTGTTGTCGCAACAAGACCAGCCGGCGACAACGCCCTTTACGCTCCCCTCCGAGTGACGTGATGTCGCCTCAACGAGGCCTCAGAGAGAAGCTGGCCGTTTTCAATCCGCGCGCAGACAGGCCGTGATCAAACCGGGTCTGCTCGTTGTGATAATGCACGCGCGAAAAGCGCGCAAGGAACGCTGTGAGGTATTCCGTTGCGCACGCGGCCGCGAATTCCGACCCGACGCATCGCGTGGGGCCCCACCCGAATCCAAGATGCATCGGTTGCCGGTTCTCGTCGAACACGTCAGCATTGCTGAACACTTGATCGTCCCGGTTAGCGGCGCCGACATGCAGATAGACGCGCTCGCCCTTTCGAACCAGGTAGTCACCGATTCGGGCATCATCGAGTGCGACGCGACCGCTTATCTGAACGGGCGAATCGTACCGCAAGGCCTCGGCGATGAACGACGCGAGATGGGGGAGCAGAGCATTGTCGAGGCCTCCCTCTCTCGTCGAGAGGCGCCACAGGCAGGTGTAGAGCAGATACGAAACGCTTTCGTGAGCGGCCACGTAGAGCAGGACGAGATCGGCCAGTATCTCTGCGTCGTTCGCGCGCGACAAACCGCGCTCCGTCGCCAGCCAGTCCGCCAGGCGATCGGTCGCTTCCATGGCGGCAATCAGATCTTCTCGCTTGGGCCTTTTCCCGTCGAAGAAGTAGGTGACGGTCACGGCATCCTCGGTGACGTATGCAGGCACCTCTGCCATTTGCAGCACGAGGAAATTGGCACAGCGAGCCACGAACGGTCGCAACGAGGTCAGGAACACTTCGGCCGGTTCGTCGGCAGGAAGAAGGTCAATCGATTTCGACGCCGCCCCGCGGATACGATCGAGGCGGGGATCATGCCTGGCGTGACCGACGGCTTCCAGGAGTCGCTGACGTCGTGCCGCATAAGCGGAGCCCGCGGGCAAGAAAATGGACATCGCCTGCATGACTTCGTATCC
Source organism: Burkholderia sp. Ac-20349 (assembly GCF_017104865.1). Taxonomy (NCBI): domain Bacteria; kingdom Pseudomonadati; phylum Pseudomonadota; class Betaproteobacteria; order Burkholderiales; family Burkholderiaceae; genus Burkholderia; species Burkholderia sp. Ac-20349. The sequence continues at coordinate 12,578 of NZ_JAAGPM010000047.1, read as the reverse complement.
CGATCGGGCTTGCCTGCTGCTGCTAACAAGGTCGGACGGCAACGACAGGCTTCTGCGCCCAAACTCGTCGATGCGCCGGGCCACTTCCTTGCAATTTTCGTAGCCGATTACGACGTGACCATCGAGATACCTGTCGAAAAACACGCCGTGGCCGCCGCCGAACGAGCGTAACGTCTCGTAGTAGATCCGTGAGTCGTAAAAGCCACGCTTCAGCGCCGTCAAAATGGTGGGTTCTTGCACGTTATGCCCTCAGATCCGGATCGGGAATGCCTCATCGAACGCGGCTTCAATTGCATCGAACATTTTCGCCCGCTCTCCATTCGATACGACACGCTCGCCGGCGGCCATCTCGCCTTCGTAGCGCTTGTTTGTGCCGTGGGTCCACCTGGGGCTGCGAGTGAGAATGTGAACAGAACCTCTGGTGTCCGTTGCCGATGAGCCGGCAACGGACAGCGATACGTCGCACGCCGCAGTCAGATCGTCACGTCTCGTTGCTCCGATCCCCTCGCTCGCACTGAACGATCCGATAGGATCCGACGGCGCTAGCCCGAGCGAAGCCGTGGAAAATATTGGCCGGTTCGAACTGCACACCGCACGTGAACGCATCAAAGAACGCTTTTCCCTGCTCAGGATAGGTGTGCAACGATACGTGGGATTCGGCGAGGAGCAAAAGGATGGTTACTCCGCTTGGCTGGAACGCATGCCGGATCACCCCGAGAACCGTCACCCCTTCCGTGATGGCCGCCTCCGTCAACGCCCGTTCGAGCGACGACAGATCATTCAGCACCTCGGGGTTGGTATCCGATATGTCGACAAAGACGTGGCGACCGCAAGCCAGATACGATGCCCCGTCCATTCAAACCTCGACCCGAATCTTGCCGAGATAGGCGACCGACGCAATCAGCAGCCCCGTGATCACCAGACTGCCACCGACAGGTGAAATCAGCGTCAGCAATCCTGCCAAGCCACCCGACAATGCTTCACTCGTGTTCGCCAATGTAGAGAACAGGCTGAAGTTCTTGCCGACGTTCGCGTCGGTCGAGAGATTCTGAATGTTGGTCGGCAATATGACGTCGGCGAATGCGCCTACCGCGCCCAGCAAGAAGCATCCCGCAAAAATGGTCGGTGTACTAACCACGCAGGCCGGCAGGATCGCGAGTGCAATGCCGTACATGCTCCAATAGAGCATCAGATTGCGCGTATCGAATCGCCGCATCACCTTGCTGCACACGACGGCTCCGGCCAGTGCGCCGAACGCGATGAAGCTCATTGCATAACCGACCATGCTGTCCGAGTAGCCGTTGCCTTTCAACAGCGCCGGAATCAGGATGCGTAAGGCCGAACCGACGAACAGAATGCAAAGCGCAGAGTATCCAATCGTGACGAACAATTCGCGCTTTTGTAACGCCCCCTTGAGATTCTGCCCGAAATCGCCGTAGAGACTCCGGATCGTCAGTTTCTCCTGGGAAAGCGAGGCGTCGTCGCGCATGTGCGCCGCGATGGCACACCAGACGCAAAGCGTCGACAGCAGATAGGTCGCAGCGTCGATGATCAACACGAAGCCCGGATTGCCGACGGTCGCCAGCATGACGCCGCCGAGCGCGGGCCCGACGAGTCCGCCCATTTCGGCGGCCATTTGCGTTGCCCCGTTGGCAGCAGGCAGGTGCTCGGTTTTGACGATCGCCGGAATCGTCCCCTGAAACGCCGGCTGGAACAATGTGCGGAAAGAAGTCATCGCCATGCCGATCAGCCCCAGCGAAACGAGGTCGACACGATCGATCGCGAGCAGCACGCAGAATAGTCCCGTCGTGACGGCACGGGAGAGATCCGCGAATACCATCAGCGCGCGGCGAGGCAGTCGATCGGACAATGCGCCGCCGAGCGGCCCGAGCACCAGATACGGGATGAAGCGGAAGAAGTAGACGATGCCGGCGAGCGCCACGTTGTTGTGTGCGGCGTGCAACACCGTGATGACGAATACGAACTCGTGAACGCCATCGCCAATTTGGGACATGGCATTGCCGGCCAGCAACACCGAGAATCGCCGTTCACGACGGAGCATTCCGATCATATGTCCTGCCTCCTTTCGCTACGCTGCCGCCAGAGGAATGATCGGATACAGCAATTCTCGCTTCGAGAACTGGCGCCCCGGGTCCTTGAGTTTGTCGACGACCATGCCGTTCATCAACAGCTGGTCTGCCTTTGGCATCAGGAAGTACATGAGATTGACGTACCAATACCAACCGAGCTTGGTCAGCGAAATGGACGTATCGTCTTCCGTGACGAATCCCTCGCCTCTCAGCGTGTCAAATTTGGCAAGCACTTCGGGATGAACCTGGTCCCAGACGACGCGCTGCTTCTCGATCGTTCCGTGATAGGGAAGGCGGAGGACGAGCGGGCGAGCGTAGTCGAGCGACACGTCGTGCTGGCTGACCACACTGGGAAACTCGCCGGCGGCGATCTTCTCCTGATAGACCTTCCTGCTATGCGTGTTCGTCGTGACGTGCCCCATCGTCGAACTGATCGCGTTCACGCCGAAACCCAACAGGTCGAGGTCGTGGTAGCCGTACACATGTTCGTGATAGACGAACGAATAGGCGTCGCTCACGACGCTGGTCGTTGCCGGTGTGCGAACGTAGCCGTGGCCGTTGTGCGGCATGAATCCGGCGTGCCGCATGAACTGGTCGACGAGGAGGTTCATCCCGAATTTGCGCATCGCCGATGTCGGCGCTGCGGCTTCGTCAGACAGCTTTTTGTGCAACCCGACCTGGGTCACGATGTTGTCGATCGGGTAGATATCGACGTTTGTCGTACCGAGCGCGACGGCTTTCTGAAGATCCGCGACGAGTTCTTCCTCGTCCTGCCCGCTCATGCCATACAGGATATCGAACGTCTGGTACGGAAACATTTCCTTGAGCAGCGTCGCTGCGCCGTGGATCTGGTCGAGCGTCGCGGTCAGGTCGAATATTTCACGCCACCTGGGTGAGAACGTCTGCAAGCCAAAGCGCGGGTGCGTCACGCCGATGTCTCGCATGGCTGCGGCACGCTCGGGCGTGAGGCTCTTGACCTCGACTTCGAACGAGAATTCACGCAACTGCGACAGATCGAAGGTCGCACGAATCAGTTCGCCGATCTGCCTGATCTGCTCAGGATCAAGCAGGCTCGGCGTGCCGCCGCCGAAGAAGATCGAGCTCACCGGAACGTGCTTCAGATCGACCGACTCGGCTCTCATCCTGATCTCGGTGAGGAGCGCATCGAAGTACTGATCGATGGTGGAACGATCCGAATACTTTCCCCGGGTAAACGGGCAGAAATTGCAGATCGTGTCGCAAAACGGAATGTGGAAATACAGCGCCCGCGACCGAGCGTGTTGTTGCGCGTGATGCCACACGCGAGACGCCGATACCGCGGACTGTTCCTTGCCCTGATTGGGAAAGAAGAAGTTGTAGATTGGAAACTGACGATCAAACTTGATTAGCGATGCCCCTGCCAGCAGATTCATGTCGCCCCCCGTGTTTGCCAGGAAGGAGGGGCATGCGCCCCTCCTCTTTCAACGCCTGATCGTGGCTTACCAGACGCCCATCTTCACCGGCATGGCCTGGACTTCCTGGGTTTCGAAATAGCTGAGCACGTCTTCCATTCTGGACTCCAAAATAAAAGAACAGGATGCCTCCTGCGAGGATGTCAGATTGATTCCGACATTCGATACCAGACCCGCTTCACTCGGAGCGGATGCTGCGTGACACGGCTCGATATTGCCGTCGTTTCGGGAGGGCACGAGGCCTCCTCATGACGCCAATCGGTAAGCGCTTATTTGTCTTATGAAACGTGAATGAAACGTATCAGGAGAAAATATGACAGTCAAACTTTTTTTGACTACACCAAAAAATGTATGACTGGTGATGGGGCGTCACCAAATGGACTGGCTCCACGGCGGGTTATCCGCCCTTCGGCAAGGCGTGTGACGTATCCATGAAGCCGTCGGCGACGACTGCGTGCGAGTTCTCCTCGCGTTCAGAAAGCGTCAAGGCAAGCCGAGAGCGATGTCGAGGCGCTGGCCGAATTCCGCCCGTCCTGGCGAGAATCCCCTGAATAGAGGAGCGATAGCGATCGAACAGTTGGGCAATTTGATGAAGCGTGTTCCCCCTGCACCACCGTTCCCGCATCAGTGCCTTTTGAGGCTCGGTGTAGCAGATCCTGCGCCGCTGTTTCATTGCAACACCGCCACTGCTTATGCAGCGACTGGCGTGTTGCATCGACCGGTTGAATCCCCCGTTACGGACAACCGGAAAACATGGCATGGAAGCGGGCATTACCATGCCACACTGCACAGGAATACTATCGAATCTTCGTTCTAGAATCGTGCCGACCACCGCTACAAACCGGATAGGAAGCGGGAACGTCAGCTATTGATCCCACCGAAGCCAAGAGGTCTTGTACCGAGGTCACTCGTCAGTCTAAGCAGGTACCCGTCTGGCTCTTGAACGAGAAATTGCCTCAGTCCAATTTCCCAATCGCGGGATCGGTACCATTTTTCTTCTTCATCCGTGAATAACGCCCAGCCTGCATCAAGCAATCGCTGACGCGCGCCCGCCATCGGCAACACCTGACGGGATGGCGAATTTCGAGCAGTCGCGCTCCAGATTCAGACAAATTCGGATTGCAAATGAAAATTTGCCCGCCCCCCGTGAACCCCCAACCCACCGCATCACCTGCAAACGTCACCCCGACGATGCTGCGCGACCTGCACCATTCCTGACAACACCCAACACGAGAAGTTACGCAAAGTCCTGCGCCCGCTCTTTCCGAAACCGGGCACGCCACCCGCTCATCCTCCCTGCGGCGCTCATCGCATCACAGCCCAAGAACCCTGCTCGGCCCGCGCGTTGCCGGTTCGAACAAAATCCGAAACATTCAGCGAAACCGTATCGGCCTTCGCATTGGTGCGCGCCTTCCGTGCGACTGCCAGGATCGGCGCCACGTGCTCGTAAAAGCATTCGAGTTGTCGCGCGTCAGATGCCAGTCGCTCGAGCTCGCACGCTTTCTCGAGAATCAACCGGGAAATATGAAAACGCTGAAGCCCGCGGCCGACCCGAATCTGAAACACGACGCCATCGCTGTTATGCGGCACCCCCGCCCATACGAGCGAACTGCGATCCATGAAGCCTCCGGGAAATCTTAATCGTCACATCAATATGCCAGCCATCTCCGACCTTGCATATTTGTATTTCAAAATTGTGGCGCTCGACGCATCGGCGCTTTCGCGGGATCCGCATATTGCGCCGCAGCAAAAGTGCCCGTAGACTGGGTTCGCATTCAATGTAGTTGCCCTGCAGTCGCCCCATGACGGGAGAGCACGCCATGACGACTTCTTCACCCGCACTGAGCCCAGCGCCTCCCGCCCTCCACGTGTTCCAGCAGGATGGAGGCTGGCACTGGGGCATCACGGTTCCTCGCTCCGCGGGATCCGGCTTCAAACTGATCGCATTCAGTCACCACATCTTTTCCACTGAAGACACGGCCCAACGCGACGGCGATCGGGCGTTGGCCTCCATCGTCGCAAGTGACGTGCATTGAAAGGCGAATCGAGCCATTGCACCGTCCTTGAGTTTTCACAAGCAGATGCAATACTCGTATTTCCCTTCGATGCGAGACCACGTACCGCGCACGATGACGGACTCCGCCACTTGTCTGACTTACCCGATCGTCGGTGACGATCCACGCCGGCCGCTCTCCACCTTTGGCCCCGGCCGGGGGAACGTTGCAATCAAGCTCGCAGCGGACGTCATCCGAGAAAAGCGCGGCGCACCGACTGCCACACCTACGCAATTGCTCACCGTGTTTGAAAGCAATCGAGAGACGATCGCGGCCACGGTCAACCGTCCGACGTTGACGAAAGACAGCCCGCGGATCCCGCTCGACAAGTCAGACTTCTCAACCGAGGCCAGCTCGCAGGCCAGCATGTCGACAGCAGACAGGAGGCGTTAGATGAACATCCGGATCTTGGTTCCCTGCACCGTATTTCTTGTTGCCCTCAGTGCTCAAGCTGCAGATATCACCGGCGCAGGCAGCACGTTTGCCGCACCGATTTACGCAAAGTGGGCCGACGCGTACAAGAAGGCGGGGGGTGGCAAGGTCAACTATCAAGGCATCGGGTCGTCGGGCGGCCTGAAGCAGATCAACGCGAAGACGGTGGATTTTGCCGGTTCGGACGCTCCGTTGAAGGATGACGAACTCGCGAAGACCGGCCTGTTTCAGTTCCCGACCGTGGTCGGCGGCGTGGTGCCGGTCGTCAACGTGCCGGGCGTGAAGGCTGGCGAGTTGACGCTGTCGGGCCCGGTGCTCGGCGACATCTACCTCGGCAAGATCAAGAAATGGAACGACCCGGCGATCGCCGCACTGAATCCGAAGGTCAAGCTATCGGACACCGACATCGCCGTGGTTCGCCGGGCTGACGGCTCGGGCACCAGCTTCATCTGGACGAACTACCTGTCGAAGGTCAACGGCGAATGGAAGTCGAAGGTCGGCGAAGGCACGACGGTCAACTGGCCGACGGGCACGGGCGGCAAGGGCAACGACGGCGTCGCAGCGTTCGTGCAACGCCTGCCGGGTGCAATCGGCTACGTCGAATGGGCCTACGCGAAAAAGAACAACATGGTCTACACCGCGCTGAAAAACTCGACGGGCACGGTGGTCGAGCCGAAGACCGAAACGTTCAAGGCCGCGGCTGCGGGCGCGAACTGGTCGAAGTCGTTCTACCAGATCCTGACGGACGAGCCGGGCAAGGACGCATGGCCGGTCGTCGGCGCAACGTTCGTGCTGTTGTACGCGAAGCAGGACAAGCCCGCACAAGGGGCGGAAACGCTCAAGTTCTTCGACTGGGCATTCCACAACGGCAACCAGGCCGCCACGGAGCTGGACTACATCTCGCTTCCCGATTCGGTGGTGTCCGAAATCCGCAAGCAATGGAAAGCGAAAATCAAGGATGCCGCCGGTAAGGCGATTGCAAACTGAGTGCGTCAGGTGGGACGCGCCCTCGCCCACCTTCGCACTGCGGCGAGGGCGATCGTCCCTCCGAAGCGCTTCCAGCATGTTCGATATGGCCGACAGTCGATGCCCGCCGCGATCATGAGCACGCTTGAATGGCACTTGGGCCGGATCCGCCGATCACGTTGCAATCAGCGGACCATTCGAGTCATGAGCGAAGAGACGCTTCCTCGCGCCGACGCATTCCTGAAAGGCTGACGCACATGCCTTGTGAAGCCTGCACGAACATGCGCACAATGTCCGATCCTGTCGCCCATGGCGAACTGGTGGAATTGCACAAGCCGACGAAGTTGCGGCCGCTGGGACGCCCGGCAATCGTCGTGCGGCAGTATCGCTGCCGTCTTTGCAAGACGAACTGGCTGCTGGAGTTCGACCCCTTGCAAGCCGGCGCCACCGAATGGCTCTGCCTGAACGGGGCATCGAACATTCTCGCCCCCACCTCCACACGTCAGCCCAACGACGTGGCAACCGCGCGCGCCGGAGAAGCCGCGGTCGGGAACACGGCGATACTGCCGAACCCGGCTCACTGCAATGGAGGCGGCGCCCTCTTTTAGTTCACTACGGCTACGGCAAGTAAGGCGTGATGTTCGCGAGCGCACGGGAAACGTACTCGTCCTTCTCGCCGACCGGCGCAACGTAGTGCAGTGCGCTCCGCGCGGCTTCCTCGCCTTCCGTGCGCGCAATGATCCATGCGGCCAGATACGGCGAAGCAAAGCAGCCACCTGCGGTTGCGACGTTACCTTGCGCGAAGAATGGCTGATTGAGGACGTCGACGCCCGCCTCGACTACCCAGGGTTTGGTCGTGAGATCCGTGCAGGCCGGGATGTTGCCGAGGAAGCCGAGCTTTGCGAGAACCAGCGTGCCCGAACATTGGGCACCAATCAGTTGCCGGGCAGGATCGAGCTTCAACTGCTCCATCAGCGTGGCGTCGTTGACGACCTCCCGGGTTTGAATGCCGCTTCCGACGATGACGGCATCCGCCGTGCAGGCATCCGCCAACGTCGACTGCGCCTGCACGGTCACACCATTCATCGACGTGACGAAATGCTCCGGGCAGGCAAGCGTTACCCGCCAGTCGGGCTTCTTGATTCGATTGAGCACGCCAAGTGCGATGAGGGAATCGAGTTCGTTGAAGCCCTGGAACGTCAGAATCGCGATGTGCATGGGGCGCCCTGTCTGAAGTCTGCCGACGCATATTGCCAGATCACCGTGATGAACGTCGCTTCCGTGCCGAAAACTTGTCGTTGCGACCACTGAAACCTGGTCAGAAGGCGCAGTTCGTGCACTCATGTCAGCGCGACTGTCGACTTCGGCGGACAACGCCACTTTTTCAGGTCACGTGAGCACGCAACCTGCTGCAGCACCCGCGAACGCCGCGCCACCGATGCAGCAGTCGCTTTATTTTGATAATGCCCCACCACGAAAGCTACGCGTGGATCTACTCGCGCTCTTTGGGGAAATGACCCCGAAGAAGCATTCGACACATCCGGATTCGGTCGTTCCCGCACGTCCAGAAGCAGCCGCGCGCATGCGTGTATGCATGCATTTGAAGATGTCATCGTCGCGCTGATTTACCGAGTCAATGATCTCCATACAATTGACGCGACCTGTTCATTTGATTTATCGTGGCCTCATGCAACGCCAATTTATTTCCCTCGCGAGCATCACCACCACGACGACCACCGGTAACGGCGGGTCGTCTGGAGGGTGCGCGCGGTAGTTTCGGCAGTTGCATACCTTCAAGGGCCCCGCCGGCAACGGACGGGGCCCTTGGCGTTTATGGCGCTCCGTGTGTTGTCAGCACATACCAACACGGAGTCATCATGAACGACAGCGATCATCGCATTCTCGGGAGCAAACTCGGCCTGTTCCATCAGCAGCAGGAAGGTCCGGGTATGGTTTTCTGGCATCCACGCGGCTGGGCGCTGTACCGCGTGCTGGAAGATTACGTGCGAATGCGAATGCGCCGCGCGGGCTTCCGCGAGATCCGCACGCCGCAACTACTGGCTCGCGAGTTGTGGGAACGCAGTGGGCATTGGGACAAATTCGGCTCGCAAATGTATGCGCTACCCGAGCGATCGTTGATCGAGCCATCGGCCGATGTCGATCACGACGATGCGCTGGCGCTGTGTCTGAAACCGATGAGTTGCCCATGTCACGTGCAGGTGTTCAATCAGGGGCTGCGTTCATATCGTGAGTTGCCGATTCGCTATAGCGAGTTCGGTGCGTGTCACCGCGACGAACCTTCTGGCTCGCTGGAAGGACTCAAGCGCACGCGTGCGTTTGTGCAAGACGATGCGCATGTGTTCTGCACGCAATCGCAAATCGAAAATGAAGTCGTGCGCTTTTGCGAGTTGCTGAGCGCGGTCTATGCGGACCTTGGATTTTCGTCCGTCACGGTCGCGCTGGCGACGCGGCCGATGCAACGGGCCGGCGAAGAGGCAGTGTGGGATCAAGCCGAAGCATCGCTCGCGGCCGCGGCTCGTGCGGCCGGTCTGGCATTCGAACTGTCCGAGGGCGAAGGTGCCTTTTATGGGCCCAAGCTCGAATTCAAGCTGTCTGACAGTCGCGGCCGGGAATGGCAATGCGGGACGATTCAGCTGGACTTCGTGCTCCCCGAGCGGCTGTCCGCGTATTTCATCAACGCGGAAAACGTACGTGAGACGCCGGTCATGGTGCATCACGCCGTGCTGGGCAGCATGGAGCGTTTCATCGCAATACTGCTTGAACACTACGACGGGTGGTTGCCTGTGTGGCTCGCGCCCGAACAGATTGTCGTGGCGAGTATCAGCGATGCGCACGCGCCCTACGCGATGCGGGTGGTGCAGAGGCTTGAAAGCGCGGGACTGCGCGTCGTTGCTGACTGCCGTGCCGAGCGACTGGAGCGAAAAATCATTGACGCCCGGAATTTGCAGATTCCGTTCCTGATTGCCGTAGGCGCACGCGACGAACAGAATGGAACGGTCAGTATCCGCAACCGCAATGGCGATCAGGTTACGTTGCCGCTTGAGGAGGCAATCACGGTTTTATCGTGCGAGGCCAAGGTACCGGCGCCATAATCTGCGTAAGTCAAGACCTGATCTCTCAGTCAGCGTCAGATCAGGTCTGAGCTTGCTTCGCCGTCACTTCATCAGGGGCGGTGATCGACCCACAAGAGACGCTCAGTTTCCCCCGAAGCAGTCAGTCGTCGCCGCCCAAAGCGGCCGCTTGACCTACGTGTTCGAGATGCATCCTCGGCTTGTTATATGCTCCAAAGCTGAACCCAGTCGTTGTATCCTCACGCAGCTTCGCTACGTGCCGCATGGCGCGCTTTCCCATTTGTTCCAGTTCGTGGTATCCGGAGAACGGAGCGCGCGAACCTACCAATCTGACAAGGTATGGACTTGATAACAATACCGCAGGTCGCGGAGCAGCTAAACCAGCGTGCTGAAGGATACGAGATTGGAAAGCTTCAGCACCTTCGTGTAAAGCTCAAAGACAAGAAGCGCTTGCCGTCACGGAAGTTATTTCTGCCGGCAACAATCTCCGACGACTGGGCTTTCCATTATGGTGGACGTGCGGAACTGCAGTTCAATATAGGCATGGAAGAGAGTCACGGCAAGAAGTACATTCGTCATGGCGTAGCGTTCTCCCTGGAACTGAGCCAAACGCTTCAGAACATCGACACCCTGTTGCCTAAAATGCGGTTGTTCAACGAATTTCTTAGAACGGAATTCAAGGCGCCGGCGGACTTTAGAGTTTGGTACTTTCGCAAAGGTGTCCGTTCGGACACCCTCCCTCTTGCCCCCTCCCGCACGAATTGTTTCAAACGGGTACCTTCGTGTTCATGGGTGCCCTTGTCCCCATCGACCAGATAGACCTGGACAGAATTCTTCGGGACTTCGACCTGCTTCTTCCGCTCTACACTTTTGTAGAATCAGGAGGGAAACTTCCTCCTGACAAAGACTCTCCCGTCCCCTTCAATTTCCGGGCTGGAAACCATGCAAAATGCTCGTGGGCGAATGCATCGTTACCGGAGCGACAACTTTCAATCGAGTTGCGCCATAACGCGTTGCAGTCGGCGCTCTATTCAGAACTCTGTACCGAGTATGGAGAGGAAAACGTTGGCACGGAGATATGTAACGGCAGCGGAGGTCGAATTGACGCAGCCGCTCGATCCGATGAAGATTATGCTTTTTTTGAGATAAAAGTCGGTCAATCACTGAAAAGCTGTATTCGCGAGGCGATTGGCCAGTTACTGGAATATTCCTATTGGCCCGGCGCGCGCTCTGCTATTGAACTCGTCATCGTCGGTGAAGCAGCGCTTGATGAAGGAAGCGCCCGATATATTGAGACACTGAAAAATAGCTTGAACCTGCCAATCAGCTACCGCCGGGTAAGCTTGGGCGACGAGGCGTTGTGATCACACACCCTGCTCGAGACACACTCCTCGAGTGACGGTGCCGTCTGCTACGGCAGTAGGGAGATGAAATGCAGTCTGGCATCCGTTTGCTTTCTCCAGAGCTGGGGACCGTAGTATGAACGGGCCATTCGCTAAGGCATTGCCGAACGGCCGGTGCTGGCCGATAGCTGTCACTCGCCATCAGCGACAACTGCCGAATGACGACCATCGAGCTGCCCCGTTGGGCTGCCGACAAACTCGGGCTACATCTAGCCGATCCAAACTTCCGTACCGATTGGAACCTCGTCCTTGGATAGCGCTTCAAGCGTGCACGACCAGCGTCGCTCCCGGGATGGTGGAGACTGAAAATGGTAAGTCACGGTTAGCTGCGCTTGACTGATCGAGCCGTCTGGCCGACGAAGCTCGACGTCCATGTTTCTTGGGCCCGAGAAATCCTCTTCAAGAGGGCCAGGCACCACGACTAGACCGCGTCCCGCGATGAAAAATGTGTCTGCGATGGTCAAAAGTCGCCTCACTGTCGCCTCCTTTAGTTCACGCTGGCGATTGATTGTCGCGAATCCAAGGACGAACGTCGACTCGTAGCGTCATCGACTACCGCCAGACAATACGGGTCTGCACGCCGCGTTTCTCTCCCTCGCTTATGTGACGCAGGCGGCTCCAGCCAAATTCAACGTATTCACGCGCCCGATCGAGCGCACGCTGCTCGAACTGAACCGCGAGCCGCTGCCGGCGGAAGTGACGCCCGGCAAGGTCTATCGGCTCAGTTGAGCCACGCCATACCGCTCGCGGCCCAAGGCAGACGCCCGCGCAGGAAACGGCTGTGCGCAGCAGCGGCCTCCGCGATCGTCCGCACCAGCACGACGCCGCGCAGCAGCGCGCGCCCGTCGTCGCTGTCGAGGTCGGCCACGCGCCGCCGCAATGCGCGGGCGGCCACGTCGCAGGTCCGTTCGAGCCGGACGAAATCGCCCTGCCCGATCCGCCCGCGCACCGCCGCGACGGCCCGGCGTGCCGCCGGTTCGCGTGTCGCCAGTTCGGCCAGCGCCAGCAGGCTGTCGCCGATCGTCCAGGCCGCGAGCAGATCGCGCAGGTCGCGCTCGACCAGACTCTGCGGCAGGCTGCCGGCGAAGCC
>NZ_JAAGPM010000046.1:0-55648 GCF_017104865.1 Burkholderia sp. Ac-20349 | reverse complement strand
CTCGCTCGCCGCGGCACCGGACGCCGCGCGCGCGTGGCCGTCGGGTTCGCTGCAGCTCGGCATCCGGCCCGAGAACCTCACGGTCGGCGCGCCGGGCACGGGGCTCGACGGCCGCGTCACGCACGCCGAGCATCTGGGCGACGCGACGATCGTCTATGTCGAGCTCGCGGGCCACGACCGGCCGCTGTCGGTGCGACAGAACCGCGACGCGTACACGGTCGCGGCAGGGCAGCCGGTCGGCGTGCGCTTCGACATGCGGCACGCGCACTTCTTCGACGACGCGGGCCGCGCACTCTGAGCCCGGTTCCCCGGCAGTTCCGCCCGCCGTACCGGCGGGCGGCCGAACGCATGCATAACAACAGAATTTCGATGACGACAGTAAAACTGGTACAGGGCGCAAACGCGATCCTGGGAGAGGGCCCGCTCTGGTGCGAACGCTCGGCGTCGCTCTACTGGATCGACATCAAGCGCACCGCGCTCTATCGCTACACGCCCGGCCACGGGCAGACCGGCTTCTGGCTGTTGCCGGAACTGGCCGGCTGCGTCGCGGGCGTCGACGACGGGCGGCTGCTCGTCGCATTGAAGAGCGGCCTGCACCTGTTCGACCCCGCGCACGGCACGCTCGAACGGCTGGCCGACGCCGCGCATGCGCGGCCGTCGCTGCGCTACAACGACGGCGCGGTCGATGCGCGTGGCCGCTTCTGGGTCGGCACGATGGCCGACGACGGCGACGGCCCCGGCGATCTGCATTGCTTCGAGCATGCGCGTGCGTCGCGCGTCGCGGTGGCCGGCTTCGCGTGCGCGAACGGGATGGGCTGGAGCCCGGACGGCACGACGATGTACGTGACGGATTCCGGCCGCCGCACGATCTTCGCGTACGACTTCGACGTCGATGCCGGGCGGTTATCGAATGCGCGGCCGTTCGCGACGTTCGGCGACGCGCGCGGCGTGCCGGACGGGCTCGCGGTCGATGCGGAGGGCGGCGTGTGGTCGGCGATCTGGGACGGCTGGCGGCTGCATCGCTACGCGCCGGACGGCGCGCTCGACCAGGTCGTCGAAATGCCGGTGCAGCGGCCGACCAGCGTCGCGTTCGGCGGCGCCGATCGCGCGACGCTGTTCGTGACGTCCGCATCGGTCAACGTGAGTGCGGACGGGTTGTTGCGCGGGCCGCTCGCGGGCAGCCTGTTCGAGACGCGCCCGGGCGTGGCAGGGCTCGAGCAGCATTGCGTCGCGCGCGCGTGGCTGGGGGACGCGGTCGCGGCCGTGCCGCGTTGATCGAGCGGTAAGCAGTAAGCGGCGAGCGCTCAGCGGCGGCGCGCGTCGCGCGGCCGTACCGTGGATTCGCGCACGACGAGCCGCGCTTCGAGCATCGTATGCGGGGCGGGCGACTTGCCCGCGAGCGCGTCGAGCAGCGTCGTCATCGCGATTTCGCCCGCGCGCTCGGTTTCGGTGTCGATCGACGTCAGCGTGGGCGACGTGAGCTTGCCGAGTTCGAGGTTGTCGAAGCCGCATACGGCGACGTCGTGCGGGATCGCGATACCGAGCCGTTCGGCCTCCTTGATGAAGCCGGCCGCGATCATGTCGTTGTAGCAGATCACCGCATCGGGCGGCTCGGCCGACAGCATCACCGACGCACACACGCGCTCGCCGTCGGCCACCGTCGCACGCGGCACGCTGAAGGTGCACAGCGGCAGCCCGGCACGTGCGAGCACCTGCTCGGCGCCGGCACGGCGTTCGTCGTCGCCGCGCGCGTTCGGCAGGCTGATGTACGCGAAGCGCTGGTACTTCTCCATCAGCAGGTGCTGCGCGAGCATCTCGCCCGCACGGATCGGATCCGAGTACAGCGTGAGCAGGCCGTCGCGCGGTGCGGAACCGACCGCGACCACCGGCTTGCCGAGGCTCGCGGTCCAGCGCAGGTCGTCGTCGGGCATGCTGGTGTTCAGGATCAGCCCGTCGACGCGCCGGCTCAGCTTGGTCAGCGCGGGCCGCTCGCCCTTGCGGTTCTCGTCGGCATCGACGATCAGGACGACGAAGTCGTTGCGTTGCGCGATCCGGTTCACGCCCTTGACCATCGCGGTGAAGTACGGGTTGAGAATGTCCTGGATCACGACGCCGACCGCACCCGTCTGGCCGGTGGCCATCGAGCGCGCGAGCGGGTTCGACTCGTAGCCGAGCTGCTCGATCGCTTCGGCAATGCGGCGCTCGACGTCGGGCGAGAAGCGCTTCGTCTTGTTGATGAACTTCGAGACGGTTCCGATGGAGACGCCTGCGGCGGCGGCGACTTCGTTGATCTTGGCCACGATGAAAGTGAGTGTCAGTGCATTTTGCCGGCGAGCATAGCATGCGCACCGGCGGCGGCGATCGGGCGGCGGCATCGCAGGCGTGCCGCGCGATCGGACTCGGTAGTATCCCTTGGAGGGCCAGAATTTTCTTGAAAAAGCGCAACCGCGCGCCGACAATGAAAACGCTTTCCCATTTCGCGAGCATAGCACGCGTGCCTTCCGCAAGAAACGTAGCGGAAAACGATGCACGACAACCGCCGCGAAATTTTTTTGCTGTCGAGGGAAAGCGCTTTCCCCAATCAAACGAGACGTGAACGAAAAGAAGGAGGAGATCTAGATGCGACAGTATGGGTGGATCGCGGCGCTGGCCCTGGCGGTGCCGGCGGTGGCGCAGGCTCAATCGAGCGTCACCGTGTGGGGGCGTGTGGGCGGCGACGTGCAGTACCTGAGCGGCGTGCAGAACGGCCCGCATTCGACGGGCTCGCGCATTTCGGAAGGCAACGACTGGGGGACGAGCATCCTCGGCATCACCGGCAAGGAGGATCTCGGCGGCGGCAACCAGGCGGTGTTCTGGCTCGAATCGTCGATCAACGCGGCGAACGGCAACTACGGCGGCGGCGTGCTGTTCCAGCGCGGCGCGTGGGTCGGCTTCAAGAACGAGCGCTACGGTTTCCTGCGGCTCGGGCAGGGTTCGTTCATCAACAGCTATATCTGGTCGTACGATCCGCTGCTCGAGGAAAACTATTCGGTCGAGTCGCTCACGTCGTACCGCAACGGCCCGAAGCTGTCGAACGGGATCCGTTATGAATCGCCGAAGTTCGGCGGCTTCTCGTTCGCGCTGCAGGCGAACCTCGGCAACAGCTCGAACGGCTGGCTGCGCGGCTCGACGAACAACGTGGGTGCAACGGGCCTGTCCGACGGCGCGACGGTCGCGTACACGCACGGCGACTTCGAGGTGCGTGCCATCTGGAACGAGATCCGCAACCAGTACGGCCGCGAAGACAACCTGTTCACCGCATCGCAGGAAGCGTTCATCGGCGTGCGCGACCGCTTCGGCCCCGCGCTGGTGCAGATCGGCTATACGCGCTACAGCGCACCCGATACGCCGGCCGGCTTGTCGCGTACCGCGAACTACTACTGGGGCGGCGTGACGTACGACGCGACGCCGTTCCTGCATCTGCAGAGCGCCGTCTATTCGATGAAGATCGACGCGGGCCAATGGACCGCCGACCACAGCGGCGAAGGGCGCTCGACGATCATCGGCCTCGGCGCGATGTACGACCTGTCGAAACGCACGTTCCTGTACGCGACCGCCGCGCACGTGTTCAACAGCGCGGGGGCGAACCTGGGCGTGAACCCGCAGTCGCCGGGGCTCGGCAACGGCAACGGGCTCGGTGCGTCGCCGATGCCGGGGCACGGGCAGACGGGCGTCTATGCGGGTATCGAGACGCTCTTCTGATCCGGGCCTCACGAAGCATCGAGCCGCAACCGTCAAACAGAGGAATCCTATGCAAGATGCAATACCACGGCCCGGCAGCCAAGCGCCGGTGCCACGCCTGATCGCACTCGACTGGGGCACCACGTCGCTGCGCGCATACCTGATGGCGGATGCGCGGACGGTGCTCGACGAGCGGGCCGCACCGAAGGGCGTGATGCAGCTGGGCGGCGCGGGCATCGCGATCGCCGACGCATGCGATGCGGTGTTCGAGGACGTGTGCGGCGGATGGCTCGACGCGTGGCCGGTGCTGCCGGTCGTCGCGGCGGGCATGGTCGGCAGCACGCAGGGCTGGCGTGAGGCGCGGTATGCGGACGTGCCGATCGATGCGGCGCGGCTCGGCGCGTCGCTGCAGACGGTGCGCGCGCGGCGCGGCGTGACCGTGCACATCGTGCCGGGGCTGATCCAGCGCGGCGAACTGGCGAACGTGATGCGCGGCGAGGAGACACAGATCGTCGGTGCGCTGCAGGTGGATGGCGCGGTGCACGGCTCGGCGCCGGTCCGGTGGATCGGGCTGCCGGGCACGCATTCGAAGTGGGTCGCCGTGCGCGGCTCGCGCATCGAACGCTTCCGCACGTTCATGACGGGCGAACTGTACGCGCTGCTGTGCGCGCACAGCCTGCTCGGCCGCACGATGCAGCCGTCGGCCGGGTTCGCGCGCGACGCATTCGAACGCGGCGTACGCGCCGCGCAGGCCGGCCATGCGACGGGGCTGCTCGCGACGATCTTCGGCAGCCGTGCGCGGCTGCTGGCCGGCGATCTGGCGCCCGACGAGCAGGCCGACTACCTGTCCGGCGTGCTGATCGGCCACGAACTCGCGGGGCTGGCCGCAGAGAACGGCGGGCCGGGCGGTGCGGCCCGCGATGACGCGCTGCGACCGATGCTGATCGGCGACGCCGCGCTGTGTGAGCGTTACAAGCATGCGGCATCGCTGTTCGGCTGGCCGCCCGTCGACACGATCGACGGCGCGGCGGCAGCCGGCCTGTGGGTGCTGGCCGAGCGGGCGGGGCTGCTGCCCGCGGCAAGCGAGGAGGGGGCGCCGGTTCGTGTCGACGAACCGGCTGCCGGAATGAGCGGCCGGCGCGAGGATCGACCCGCGGTCGACTCGATGCCGGATCACGAATGCCATATTTCGGGAGACTGACCTTGAAACACTGGAAGATTGTCGCAACGCCGCTGATCGGCGCGCTCGCAGCATGCGGTGGTGGAGAATCGGCGGACGGCGTCGCGGCCGGGCAGCAGCTGGCGGCCGTGCCCGCGGCTGCGGCCGAAAAGGCGACCGCTGAAGTGCCCGGCACGTTGCATGTCGACTGCTCGCTCGGCTCGAACGGAACGGGATCGCCCGCGACGCTGGGCTCCACCGCGAATCCGATCCACGATCTCGCGACGCTGAACCGGATCGTGCTCACGCCCGGCATGCACGTGCGCTTCAAGCGCGGCACGACCTGCGACGGCAGCTTCACGCCCGCACCGGGCAGTACCGGTGCGGCCGGTGCGCCGATCGTCGTCGACGCGTACGGTGACCCGAAGGCGCCGCGCCCCGTCATCGCGGCCGGCTGCACCGACGCGACGGCCGACCCCGACCAGTCGATCACCGAGCAGCACAAGACGCCGAGCGGGTTCAGCGGCTATTACTCGCTGTGCAAGTCGGACAACCCGACCGTGAACCGCGCGGCCATCTCTCTCTTCAACACCCAGTACTGGGAAATCCGCTCGCTCGAGCTGACCAACGATGCGACCACGCCCGGCGGCCGCCTCGGGCTGTATGTGCGGCTCGAGGATTACGGCACGGGCAGCCACTATCACGTCGACGACGTGTACGTGCATCACGTGCGCGGCTATCTGAAGGACGTCGCGAGCAATACGGTCGGTTCGTACAAGACGACCGGCGGGATGCTGTTCGAAGTGACCCGCGACAACGAGGCTGTCGGCACGAAGGAGAAGCGGACCGGTTTCGACGACATCGCGGTCGAGAACAGCGAAATCTACAACGTCGACGCGGTGGCGCTGTCGACCCGGTCCGCGTGGATGTGCCGGGAGGGCGGCGCACCGTGCGGCGACTATCCGCCGTACAAGGGCAACTCGGCCTACCTCACGAATCCGGCCACGCAGGCATCGACCGACTATTTCCCGGTGACGCGCGTCGTGTTCCGCAACAACCTGATCCACAACGTCGGCGGCGACGGCATCATCGTCCGCACGGCAACCGCGCCGCAGGTCGAGGCGAATCACCTGTACGACATCTGGATGCGCGCGCCGGGCAACAGCGCCGGCGCATGGGCGATCAACACGGACGATGCGCTGTTCCGCTACAACGAAGTCAACGGCGTGCGGCTGCAGAACAATATCGAGGCCGGCGACGGGATGGCATTCGACGCCGATCTCGGCACGCGCAACACGCGCGTGGCCGCGAACTTCAGCCACGACAACGACGGCGGGCTGATGCTGTTCTGCGGATGCGGTTCCGACGGGCTGGGCCACGTCGCGCAGGAAACCGGCGCGATCGTCGAGAACAACCTGAGCCTGAACGACAAGCGGCGGATCGTGTCGGCCGCGGGCTCGGCCGATTCCGTCGTGCGCGACAACGTCGTGATTACGCGCACGCCGGGCCTGGTCACGCCGATCGTCGAAAACCTCAGCTACGCGAACGCGTTCCAGGTGACGGGCAACCGCTTCTACAACGCATCGGACAGCGGCGCGATCTTCCGGACGAAGAACGCGCAAGGCAGTTACGCGAACATCGTGTGGAGCGGCAACAACTACTTCGGTTATGCGGCGGATCTCGAATTCACCGGGCCGAACTATCGTCACGGCGCCCAACCCGATACGGTGCTGCCGTTCGCGGGCCAGGACGTGGATGCGGTCGCCGGCGCGTGGTCGCGGGACAGCGGATTCGACAAGCACAAGTACCGCGCGCCGCACGCACGATGACGCAAAGGCCTCAGGCGCGGGGTGGCACCCTGCGTCGGAGGGTCGCAGCCTGAATGCCGGCGCGACTTGATCGCCATCAACATTCGAACCCGTCATCCGCCGATGATGGTGACAAGGCCGCGCGATCAGACGCGCGGCAACTCACCCCAGCGAGGTTCGCATGTACGAGAAGATCATGGTGGCCGTCGACGGCAGCGCTTCGTCGAAACAGGCGCTTGCCGAGGCAGTGAAGGTCGCGCTGGCAGGCGACGCGCACGTCAGCGTCGTGTACGTGGTGGACAAGTCGGTGTTGTTCACGTACGCGGGCCGTTTCGACCCGCACGCGCTGGTCGAGGAAATCCGCGACGACGGGCGCAAGGTGCTGCGCGAAGCGGAGCAGATCATCGCGCTGGCCGGCGCGAAGGGCGAGGCCGAACTCGTCGAGACCGAGAGCATCGGCGAGGACATCGCGGAACGCCTGCAGCGCTACGTGAAGGAAGGCGGGATCGATCTCGCGGTGGTCGGCACGCACGGGCGGCGCGGCATCCGGCGCGTGCTGCTCGGCAGTGTCGCCGAGCGCTTCGTGCGCGGCTCGAAGTGCCCGGTGCTGCTGATCCGCGGCGACGACGACGATGCAGCGGCTGCGGCTGCCGCTGCTTAACGCGGCGGGTGCGCGATGATACGTCGCCAGTACCGGATCGTCGTCGCGGCGATCGCCGTGTTCGTGTCGCTCGCGGGGATGATGGCCGTCGTGTCGGGGCTGCTGTTCGACAACGCGATGGCGCTGCGCGGCGGCGCGGTCGCGCTGGTCGTCGGCGTGGCGGGCTTCGTCGTGATGCTCAATCCAGGCGCGAAAGGCGAGGAGTGACGGAAGCGAGCGTGGCCGGCCTCGTCCGGTGATGGTGCCGGTGCCGGACTAAGCCGGCAGCCGCTTTCCACGCTTCTGCCGACAGCTGTTGCCGCGCCATGCGTCCGCTTGCCCGTCCGCGCGCGTCGCCGGTTACTCGCTTGCCGTACCCGGCGCCTTCGCGCCATCCTGCCCGAGCGGTATCGCCAGCCGCTTCAACGTCTCCGCCAGGTCCGTGTTCTCCGGCTGGACCTTCCGCGCCTGCGCGAACGCATCGCGCGCGGCATCCTCGCGGCCCAGCTTCCACAGCACTTCACCCTTGTGCGTCAGCCCGCTCGCATAGGCTTCGCGCGCACCCTTGTCCCTGTCGTCGTCCTTCGCGAAGATCGCGATCGACCGGTCGAACCACGTCAGCGCGTCGTCGTTGCGACCGAGGCGATACAGTGCCCAGCCCTTGCTGTCGAGCGCATACGCGTCGTTCGGTGACGTCGCCAGGTGCGCATCGATCATCGCCATCGCGCGATCGATCTTCAGGCCCGCATTGACGAGGTCGTAACCGACGCTGTTCAACATGCGATCCGAGAAATGGCCGACCTCGAGCGCGGTGTCGATGCGGCCTTCGTCCCGCTCGGCAATCGCCAGCGCGACCATCTTGGCCGCGATCTGTTCCTGGAGTGCCCGGCCGAGGTGCTGGCCGTCGGCGACCAGGCTGCCGAGATACTGCGTGTAGAGATCGGGCACGCCCGGATTGCCGGCACGGTTGGCGATGTCCGTGGCGGGCCCGGCACACCAGTCGGTGTCCGCGGGCACGCGCAATACCGTGGGGTGCAACCAGAGCTTGCGGTCCACCTGCGATTGCGCGAAGACGGTATAGCCGTTGGCATCGATGTGCCCGCAGGCCAGGTACGCGCCCGTCACGTCGAGTACATACGAGTAACGGCCGTAGGGGCGCCCCGTCTCTTCGTCGATCACGCGAAACGTCCCGCCCATGTCGCCTTCGCCGACGACAGGCTGAAGCGCCCACTCGCTCTCGGGATGACGGGCGGGCAGGCGAATCCGCACCGTGCGTCCGGCGGCATCGGTCGTGCCGAACACGACGCTTTCGCCGCCTTCTTCATAGGGAGGCAGCCCCGCGATCACCTGCCCGGGCAGCAGCAGCCGGTAGCGTGCATTCGGCAGCGGCCGGTGCGTGACGGGGTCGCGCAGCACGAATTGATGCACATAAGCCCCTTTGCCGAACGACGCGGTCGGCGGGACATAGGTGCGTGCGTGGGCAGCGGGCAGGACGGTGCAGCTCAAGGCCGCGGCAGCGAGCGCGGCGAGAAGTCGGGATGGCATGAAATTGCAGTGCTTATTGGTATGGGTTTTATTGGTCGACGGCCGGAAAGGGAAATGCGCTGAACCTGTTGCGCAACCGTCGACCTGCAACCGGCTGCGGCATGCCAATCCCGCTACGGATGGCAGGGATGTTCAGCGCATTTCAATGCGAAATCCGAGCGCCGCTACGCGATGCAGGGAAGCGGCGGACGGATGACGCGCGAATGCAGTGCGCAGCATAGCAGGCCTTGCCGCGCGCTCACGCCCCAGGTGGCGTTTGCTGTTGCGCGCGGATCAACGATATCGTGATTTGTATCAAGTCTTGATATGTCGATCCGCCCGACAATCGATGCGACCACGGTGGAAAGGGCGAAACGAATGCGATCCGATCGACCTTTACATCCGCCATTTCACCTCCTTAAATAATCAGGGTCTGCCAAAAGACCGGAAAAACGAGATCCCCATGAGCCATTTCCTGGATAGATTGCGTTATTTCTCCACCACGAGGCCACGCTTTTCCGACGGACACGGTGCCGTCACGGACGAAGACCGAAAATGGGAAGACGGCTACCGGATGCGCTGGCAGCACGACAAGATCGTCCGCTCGACCCACGGCGTGAATTGCACGGGCTCATGCTCGTGGAAGGTCTATGTGAAAGGTGGGATCGTCACCTGGGAAACCCAGCAGACCGACTATCCGCGCACGCGTCCCGACATGCCGAACCACGAGCCGCGCGGCTGCTCGCGCGGTGCGTCCTACTCCTGGTATCTGTATAGCGCGAACCGCCTCAAGCATCCGATGGTGCGCAGCGCGCTCGTGAAGCTGTGGCGCGAACGCCGCCGCACGCTTGGGCCCGTCGACGCGTGGCGCTCGATCGTCGAAGACGACGAAGCACGCCGTTCGTACCAGAGCCGGCGCGGGCTCGGCGGCTTCGTGCGCGCGAGCTGGGACGAGGTCAACGAGATCGTTGCGGCCGCAAATGTCCACACTGTGAAGCAGCACGGCCCCGATCGCGTGGTCGGCTTCTCGCCGATTCCGGCGATGTCGATGGTGTCGTATGCGGCGGGTTCCCGTTACCTGTCGCTGATCGGTGGCGTGTGCCTGAGCTTCTACGACTGGTATTGCGACCTGCCGCCTGCGTCGCCGCAGACCTGGGGCGAGCAGACCGACGTGCCGGAATCGGCCGACTGGTACAACTCGACGTTCATCATGATGTGGGGCTCCAATGTCCCGCAGACGCGCACGCCGGACGCGCACTTTCTCGTCGAGGCGCGCTATCGCGGCACCAAGGTCGTGTCGGTGTTCCCCGACTACTCGGAAGGCGCGAAATTCGGCGACCTGTGGCTGCACCCGAAGCAGGGCACCGACGCCGCGCTCGCGCTCGCGATGGGGCACGTGATCCTCAAGGAATTCCATCTGGCGGGGAAGAGCGACTACTTCACCGACTATTGCAAGCGTTATACCGACATGCCGTGCCTCGTGCGCCTCGTGCCGCACGGCGACGGTTACGTGCCCGAGCGCCTCGTGCGCGCATCCGACTTCGACGATGCGCTCGACGAAGCCGCGCATCCGGACTGGAAGACCGTGATGATCGACGATGCGACCGGCGAGTTCGTCGTGCCGGTCGGCTCGGTCGGGTTCCGCTGGGGGCAGCAGGACGAAGCCGACAAGGGCAAGTGGAACCTGCGCGGCGAGACGTCGAAGGGCGCGGCACTCGCGCCGCGGCTGTCGTGCACGGCCGCGCACGACGACGTGGTCGACGTGCTGTTCCCGTATTTCGGCAACCAGCCGCACGCGCATTTCAATTCGACGCAGCACACGTCCGAGCTGTCGCGCCGGATCGGCGTGCGGCGCATCGCGACGCGCAACGGCGACCTGCTGGTCGCGACCGTCTACGACCTGTTCGTCGCCAACTACGGGCTCGACCAGGGCCTCGGCGGCCGCGACGTGGCCGCGAGCTACGACGACGACCTGCCGTACACGCCGGCCTGGCAGGAAGCGATCACCGGCGTGAAGCGCGCGGACGTGATCTCGGTCGCACGGCAGTTCGCGGAGAACGCGCACAAGACGCAAGGCAAGTCGATGGTGATCATCGGCGCCGGGATCAACCACTGGTTCCACATGGACATGTCGTACCGCGCGATCATGAACATGCTGATCATGTGCGGCTGCGTCGGCAAGCCGGGCGGCGGCTGGTCGCACTACGTGGGCCAGGAGAAGCTGCGGCCGCAGACAGGCTGGACGGTATTGTCCGGCGCGCTCGACTGGAGCCGCCCGCCGCGCCAGATGAATGCGACGTCGTTCTTCTACGCGCACACCGACCAGTGGCGCTACGACCCGATGGACCCGGCCACGCTGCTGTCGCCGCTCGCGGACAAGTCGAAGTTCCACGGCGCGCCGATCGACTACAACGTGCGCGCGGAACGGATGGGCTGGCTGCCGTCCGCGCCGCAGCTCGCGGTGAATCCGCTGAAGGTCGGCGCGGCGCTCGCCGATCCCGCGCATGCCGGCGAGGCGCTCGCGCAGCAGCTGAAGACGGGCACGCTGAAGTTGGCGAGCGAGGATCCCGATGCGCCGGAGAACTTCCCGCGCAACCTGTTCGTGTGGCGCTCGAACCTGCTCGGTTCGTCGGGCAAGGGGCACGAGTATTTCCTGAAGCATCTGCTCGGCACCACCCACGGCGTGCAGGGCGAGGATCTCGGCGCGACCGGCGGCACGCGCCCCGAGGAAGTGACGTGGCATGACGACGCGCCGCGCGGCAAGCTCGACCTGCTCGTGACGCTCGACTTCCGGATGTCGACGACCTGCATGTACTCGGACGTCGTGCTGCCCACCGCGACGTGGTACGAGAAGGACGACATGAACACGTCCGACATGCACCCGTTCATCCATCCGCTGTCGGCGGCCGTCGATCCCGCGTGGGAATCGAAGAGCGACTGGGAGATCTTCAAGGGGATCGCGAAGCGCTTCTCCGAACTGTGCGACGGGCATCTGGGCGTCGAACGCGACGTGGTGCTCGCCCCGATCGCGCACGACACGCCGGGCGAGCTCGCGCAGCCGTTCGACGTGCAGGACTGGAAGCGCGGCGAATGCGAGCCGGTGCCGGGCCGCACGATGCCGAACGTGACCGTCGTCGAGCGCGACTATCCGAACACCTACGCGCGCTTCACGTCGCTCGGGCCGCTGATGGACAAGCTCGGCAACGGCGGCAAAGGCATCGGCTGGGACACGAAGGACGAAGTGAAGCTGCTCGGCGAGCTCAACTACAAGGTGGCCGACGGCGCGGCGCAAGGGCGGCCGCGTATCGACACGGCGCTCGACGCGGCCGAGGTGATCCTCGCGCTCGCGCCCGAGACCAACGGCGAAGTGGCGGTGAAGGCGTGGCGCGCGCTGTCCGGCATCACGGGCATCGACCATACGCACCTGGCCGCCGCGCGCGCGGACGAGAAGATCCGTTTCCGCGACATCCAGGCGCAGCCGCGCAAGATCATCTCGTCGCCGACATGGAGCGGGATCGAATCCGAGCACGTGTCGTACAACGCCGGCTACGTGAACGTGCACGAGCTGGTGCCATGGCGCACGATGACCGGCCGCCAGCAGCTCTACCAGGATCATGCATGGATGCGCGCGTTCGGCGAATCGCTGTGCGCCTACAAGCCGCCGGTCGATACGGGCAGTTACGCGAACATGGTCGGCACGCGTTCGAACGGCAACCCGGAACGGGTGCTGAACTTCCTGACGCCGCACCAGAAGTGGGGGATCCACAGCACCTACACGGACAACCTGCTGATGCTGACGCTGTCGCGCGGCGGCCCGATCGTGTGGATGTCGGAGGACGACGCGAAGGCGATCGGCGCGGTCGATAACGACTGGATCGAATGTTTCAACTCGAACGGCGCATTGTGCGCGCGGGCCGTGGTCAGCCAGCGGATTCCGTCCGGGATGGTGATGATGTACCACGCGCAGGAGAAGATCGTGAACACGCCGGGCTCCGAGATCACCGGCACGCGCGGCGGCATTCACAACTCGGTCACGCGCATCGCGCTGAAGCCGACCCACATGATCGGCGGTTATGCGCAGCTCGCGTACGGCTTCAACTACTACGGCACGGTCGGCTCGAATCGCGACGAGTTCCTGATCGTGCGCAGGATGAACAAGATCGACTGGCTCGATGGCGAAGAGACCGCGGTCGACCCCACAACGCAAGCCGTACGGGCTACCGGAGAAACGTCATGAAGGTACGCGCACAGATCGCGATGGTGCTGAACCTCGACAAGTGCATCGGCTGCCATACCTGCTCGGTGACCTGCAAGAACGTATGGACGAGCCGCGAAGGGATGGAATACGCGTGGTTCAACAACGTCGAGACGAAACCGGGCATCGGCTACCCGAAGGACTGGGAGAACCAGGACCGCTGGCGCGGCGGCTGGAAACGGCGCGCGGACGGCAAGATCGAGCCGCGTCTCGGCAGCAAGTGGCGGCTGCTCGCGCAGATCTTCGCGAACCCGCACCTGCCCGAGATCGACGATTACTACGAGCCGTTCACGTTCGACTACGCGCATCTGCAGGAAGCCGGCAATACGCGCGCGATGCCGGTCGCGCGGCCGCGCTCGGTGATCAGCGGCCAGCGGCTCGAGAAGATCGAGTGGGGGCCGAACTGGGAGGAGATCCTCGGCGGCGAGTTCGAGAAGCGCGCGAAGGACTACAACTTCGAGAATGTGCAGAAGGAGATCTACGGGCAGTTCGAGAACACTTTCATGATGTACCTGCCGCGCCTGTGCGAGCACTGCCTGAACCCGGCGTGCGTCGCGTCGTGCCCGTCGGGCTCGATCTACAAGCGCGAGGAAGACGGCATCGTGCTGATCGACCAGGACAAGTGCCGCGGCTGGCGCATGTGCGTGTCGGGCTGCCCGTACAAGAAGATCTACTACAACTGGCAAAGCGGCAAGGCCGAGAAGTGCATCTTCTGCTATCCGCGCATCGAGGCCGGCCAGCCGACCGTGTGCTCGGAAACCTGCGTGGGCCGCATCCGCTATCTCGGCGTGCTGCTGTACGACGCCGACCGGATCAGCGAGGCGGCCAGCGCCGAGAACGAGAAGGATCTGTACGAAGCGCAGCTGTCGCTGTTCCTCGACCCGGACGACCCGGCCGTGATCGCGCAGGCCGAGCGTGACGGCGTGCCGGCCGCGTGGATCGATGCCGCGCGCCGTTCGCCGACCTACAAGATGGCGATCGACTGGAAGATCGCGTTCCCGCTGCATCCGGAATACCGGACGCTGCCGATGGTGTGGTACGTGCCGCCGCTGTCGCCGATCAACGCGGCCGCGAACAGCGGCGATCTCGGGATGAATGGCTACCTGCCGGACGTCGAATCGCTGCGCATCCCGCTGCGCTATCTCGCGAACCTGCTGACGGCCGGCGACGAGGCGCCCGTGAAGCTCGCGCTCGAGCGGCTGCTCGCGATGCGCGCGTTCATGCGCGCGCGCCACGTGGATGGCATCGACGCGCGCGGCGTGCTCGACCAGGTCGGGCTGTCGCTCGCGCAGGTCGAGGAGATGTACCGCTATCTCGCGATCGCGAACTACGAGGATCGTTTCGTGATCCCGACCACGCATCGCGAGTATGCGGAGAACGCCTACGACCTTCGCGCATCGTGCGGCTTCTCGTTCGGCAACGGCTGCTCGGATGGCCGTTCGGAGGCCAGCCTGTTCAGCCCGACGAAGGGCAGCAAGACGATTCCGATCCACGAGGCTTCCCGATGATGAGCACCGCACCCGATCCGACCTATGCGGCGCTCGCGGCGCTGCTTGATTATCCCGACGAGGCGCTCGTTGTCGCGCTCGATTCGATCGAAATGCACCTGCGCGAGCACGCGCGCCTGCCGAAAACGGTGCGCGCGGGCCTCGACCGGTTCCTTGCATACGTGCGCGAGCGCGACCTGCTGACGCTGCAGGAGAACTACGTCGGGCTGTTCGACCGTGGCCGCGCGACGTCGCTGTACCTGTTCGAGCATGTACACGGCGAATCGCGCGACCGCGGGCAGGCGATGGTCGACCTGCTGCAGATGTACGAGCGGCACGGGCTGTTTTTGAACCAGGGCGAACTGCCCGACTACCTGCCCGTGTTTCTCGAATACCTGTCGCGGCTGCCGGCGCCCGATGCGCGCAAGCTGCTCGCCGAAACCGGCGAGATCCTGAGCGCGCTGGCCGGCCAGCTCGCGCAGCGTGGCAGCCATTACGGCTTCGTCGTCGGGGCGCTGCTGCCGATGGCCGGGCTCGCGCCGGCCGACGCGCCGGGTGCCACCGACGACGACGTGGCCGCCGAGCGGCCGAGTGCCGCCGACTACCGCGCGCTCGACGCGTCGTATGCGGACGAGGCCGTGCGCTTCGTCGGCGCGGCCACGCCGGCGGAGGAACCGGTGCGCTTCTACGATCAACGGCCTGCGCGGCGCGCGTAAGCGCGCCGGTTCAACAGGGGAAAGCCATGAACGATTACCTGCATCAATTCCTGTTCGGGATCTATCCGTACATCTGTCTCGCGGTGCTGCTGCTGGGCAGCCTGATCCGCTTCGACCGCGAGCAATACACGTGGAAAAGCGATTCGTCGCAGCTGCTGCGCCACGGCATGCTGCGGCTCGGCAGCAACCTGTTCCACTGGGGCGTGCTGGTCGTTGTGCTCGGGCACTTCGGCGGCTTTCTCGCGCCGCACTGGCTCGTGTCGCCGTTTCTTTCCGCATCCGGGCACCAGTTGGTCGCGATGGTGGCCGGCGGCGCGGCAGGCGTAGCCGCGATCATCGGGCTGACGATCCTGATCTGGCGGCGCCTCGGCGACCCGCGTATCCGTAAGAACAGCCGCAAGTCCGACATCCTGATCGTGCTGATGCTGTGGGTGCAGCTCGCGCTCGGGCTCGGCACCGTCGTGCTGTCGACGCGCCACATGGACGGCGCGATGTTCGAGCAGTTGACCGATTACGTGAAGGGCGTCGTCACGTTCCGGCCGGACATCGCGAGCCTGCTCGTCGGCGTGCCGCTGACGTACCGGCTGCATATCCTGCTCGGCTTCACGATCTTCCTCGTGTCGCCGTTCACGCGGATGGTGCACATCTGGAGCGGGATCGCGTCGGTCGCGTACCTGATCCGCCCGTACCAGCTCGTGCGCAAGCGCTGAGGAGGCCGCATGAACGACGTTCTCCACGAAGCACCGGCCGCGTTGCGCATCAACGGCATCGCGATCGATGACGACGCGGTCGCGGCCGAGGCCGCGCATCACGGCGACGCGCCCGATCCGCTCGACGCCGCACGGCGCGCGCTCGCGGTGCGCGAACTGCTGCGGCAGCGCGCGGTGTCGCTCGCGCTGCTCGACGAAGGCGCGCCGCTCGACGACGCGGCCGTCGACGCATTGCTCGACCGCGAACTCACGCACGTGCCCGAACCCGATCGCGCGGATTGCGAGCGCTACTACACGCAGCATCCGGCGCGCTTTCGCCGCAACGACATCGTCTATGCGAGCCACGTGCTGTTCGCGATGACGGACCGCGTGCCGCTTGCGCCGCTGCGGCAGCGCGCGGAAGCCGCGCTCGCCGACGTGGTGGCCGCACCCGACACGTTCGAAGCGCTCGCGCGGGCGTCGTCGAACTGCCCGTCGGCGGAAGTCGGCGGCAGCCTCGGGCAACTGCTGCGCGGCGACACGGTGCCGGAATTCGAGGCCGCGCTGTTCGACACCGACGGGCTCGGCGTGCTGCCGAAACTCGTCAATACGCGCTTCGGCTTTCACATCGTGCGCATCGAGCGCCGCGTGCCGGGCGATGCGGTGCCGTTCGACGAAGCCGCCGCGCAGATCGCCGCGTACCTGTCGGAACGCGTACGGGAGCGGGCAATGCGGCAGTACGTGGCGATTCTCGCGGGCGACGCGCGTGTCGAAGGCGTTGAATTCGACGGCGCGAACGGGCCGCTGGTCCAATGAAACGGGGTTTGGCGTATGGCAACTCAACAACAAGGTAACGTGGTGCCGGCCGGCGGCGCGCCGGCCATCCCGCTGCGCGCGTGGTCGGTGCTGGCCGCGAGCACGCTCGCATTCATGGTGTGCTTCGTCGTGTGGATGATGTTCGGCGTGCTCGGCGTGCAGCTGCGCACCGATCTCGGGCTGAACAGCACGGAGTTCGGGCTGCTCACGTCGACGCCCGTGCTGACCGGCGCGCTGATGCGCTTGCCGCTCGGCACCTGGACCGACCGCTTCGGCGGCCGGATCGTGATGACGGTGCTGCTCGTCGTGTGCGCCGTGCCCGTCTATATCGTCAGCTACGCGACGCAGCTGTGGCAGTTCCTGCTGATCGGGCTGTTTCTCGGTTGCGTCGGCGCATCGTTCGCGGTCGGCACGCCGTATGTCGCGCGTTTCTTCCCGCCGCAGCGGCGCGGGCTCGCGATGGGCGTGTTCGGCGCGGGCACCTGTGGCGCGGCCGTCAACCTGTTCGTCACGCCGCTGCTGCTCGATGCGTACGGCTGGCGCTTCGTGCCGCGCGTCTACGCGGTCGCGCTGCTCGTCACGGCCGCGATCTTCTGGTTCGCGTCGGCGCCGGATCCGGGTGCGGGCAAGCGCGGCGGCTCGTGGCTCGATTCGTTCAAGGTGCTGCGCGATCCGCGCGTGTGGCGGCTCTGCCAGTATTACTCGATCACGTTCGGCGGCTTCACCGCGCTGTCGCTGTGGATTCCGCAGTACCTGAA
This sequence comes from Burkholderia sp. Ac-20349, assembly GCF_017104865.1. Taxonomy (NCBI): domain Bacteria; kingdom Pseudomonadati; phylum Pseudomonadota; class Betaproteobacteria; order Burkholderiales; family Burkholderiaceae; genus Burkholderia; species Burkholderia sp. Ac-20349. The sequence continues at coordinate 38,076 of NZ_JAAGPM010000046.1, read as the reverse complement.
GAGCGAATACGGGATGTCGCTCGTGATGGCGTCCGCGTTCGCGGCCGGCTTCTCGCTGCCGGGCTCGGTGCTGCGCGCGCTCGGCGGCGCGCTGTCCGACCGCTTCGGCGCGCACGCGGTCACATGGTGGGGGCTGTGGATCGCGTGGATCGCGCTGTTCCTGCTGTCGTATCCGGCGACCGACTTCGTGATCCACACGATCGACGGCACCGCGACGCTGAACGTGTCGATGCCGGTGGCCGGCTTCGTCGCGCTGACCTTCGTGCTCGGCGCGGTGTTCGCGCTCGGGATGGCGTCGACCTTCAAGTACGTCGCCGACGATTTCGCGGACAACATGGGCGTCGTCACGGGCATCGTCGGGCTCGCGGGCGGGCTCGGTGGTTTCCTGCTGCCGATCCTGTTCGGCGTGCTGCTCGACCTGCTGCGCGTGCGCACGACCTGCTTCATGTTCCTGTACGGGATCGTGTGGGTGTCGCTGATCCTGATCTACTTGTCGGAAGTGCGGCGCACGCCGGTCACGGGCTGACGGGTTTCGATCGATGTGATGTGTCTGAGCGCCACGCCGGAGCGATCCGGTGTCGCGCTACGTCGCCCGTCGCGCCAGGAACGCCGCGCGCCACGTATCCGGCCGCGCGCGCTTCTGTCAAACTGGCGGCCATGAAACCGCGCCTCGCTTCACCGCCTTCCCCCGATTCTGCGCCTGCGCCCGCAGGCTTCCCCGACGCCGATGAACTGGCCGCGCTGCGTGCGTGGTATGCGGGCATGACCGTGCGCCAGGCCGTCGCGCGCTACCTGCCCGATCGTCTCGGCGAAGGGCGCTCGGCGCGCGGCGTGATCGGCGTCATCCGCCGCCGTCTCGTGCGCGTCGCGCGGCAGGCTGGCCGGCCCGATCTCGCGGAGCAACTCGGTCATCCTGACGGTGAGCGTTTGCAGGAGGCGAAGGCTGTCGCCGAAGCCATCGGCCTGCTGCGTCATGCGCGCCCGCCGGTCCCGCAGATCAGTGACGACGTCGGTCTGTGGCTGCCCGCGCGCGCGGTCGTCGCGCTGCGTGCGCACGGGATCGCGACGCTGGCCGATCTCACGGTGCGGATTCCGCGCCGGCGCCAGTGGTGGCGTGCGATCACGGGCCTCGGTATGGCCAGTGCGCGGCACATCGAGGCGTTTTTTGCCGCGCATCCGGCGCTGACCGAACGGGCGCGCGCGCTGATCGCGGCGACGCCGCGCGGCAGCATCGTACCGTGGGAGCAACTGAAGCTGCCGCACGAGGTCGACGGCTCGGCCGGCACGTTCCGTGCGCCGCGCGCGACCAGCACGCTCGATGCGGACAACGATTACGCGGCCGTGCACGCGTGGCTGTCGCTGCACGAATCGGCCGCGACACGGCGTGCGTACCGGAAGGAGGCCGAGCGGCTGATCCTGTGGGCGATCGTCGAGCGCGGCCGCGCGCTGTCGTCGCTGACGACCGAGGATGCGGTCGCGTATCGCGCGTTCGTACGGCGCCCGACACCGCACGAGCGCTGGGTCGGGCCCGTGCGGCCGCGCGGTGCGCCCGACTGGCGGCCGTTCTCGGGCGCGCTGTCCGCGCGCTCGGCGGCATACACGCTATCGGTGCTCGGCGCGCTGTTTCGCTGGCTGATCGAGCAGCGCTACCTGCTCGCGAATCCGTTCGCGGGCGTCAAGGTGCGCGACACGCGTGGCGCGAACGCACTCGACACGTCGCATGCGTTCACCGAAGGCGAGTGGCTGCTCGTGCGCACGATCGCCGACGGGCTCGAGTTCAGCAAGGGCACGCCGGCCGCGTCGCAGTCCGGCTGGACGGCGGCCGCCGCGCAACGGCTGCGCTTCATTCTCGATTTCGGCTATGCGACCGGGCTGCGCGCGAGCGAGCTGGTCGGCGCGACGCTTGGCGACATCGAGACCGATGCGCACGGCGACGCGTGGCTGAAGGTGATCGGCAAGGGCAGCAAGGCCGCGCGCGTCGCGCTGCCGCCGCTCGCGCGGACGGGGCTCGACCGTTTTCTGGTCGCACGCCGGTTGCCGGTCACGCCATCGCGCTGGCGGCCCGACACGCCGCTGATCCCGAGCCTCGCGGAGGACGGTGCGGCCGCGATCACGAGCGTGCGGCTGTGGAAGGTGATGCAGCGTTTCTTCGCGCAGACGGCCGATCAAGTCGATGCCGACAATCCCGCGCTCGCGCAGAAGCTGCGGCAGGCGAGCCCGCACTGGATGCGTCATACGCACGCGACGCACGCGTTGGCGCGCGGCGCGGAGTTGACGACCGTGCGCGACAACCTGCGACATGCGTCGATTTCCACGACGTCGATTTATCTGCATGGCGACGACGTGAAGCGGGCGCGGCAGATGTCGAGCGCGTTCGCGGCCGACAAGTAACCGCGTCGTGCCGGTCGGGCAGGGGCTGCCTGCGCGTCGTCAAGTCGTCTGTCGGCCTGCGTCCGGCGGTGCAAGGTGCTGCGCCGCGCGCGCCACGACCGCATGACGATCGGGCCGCACGCGCTCGAACAGCGCGGACACCGACGCGAGAATGTCCGGTGCGGCCTGCTCGGGACGTCCGCAGTCGAACGGCGGCTCGGGCGCGTACTCGATGCCGAGCTGCACGGCTTGCGCGTAGGCCGGGCCGGCGATGTCGGCCATCACCGACAGCGCCATGTCGATGCCGGCGGTGACGCCGCCGCCCGTGACGACCGGGCCGTCACGCACCACGCGGCCGGTGTCGACGATCGCGCCGAACGGCGGCAGCAGGTCGCGCCACGCCCAGTGGCAGGCGGCCCGCCGGCCGTGCAGCAACCCGGCCGCGCCGAGCACCAGCGACCCGCTGCACACGGAGGTAACATAGCGGGCGCTTTGCGCGAGCCGGCGCACCTCGCGAACGAACGCATCGTCGGCGATCGCGTCGATCACGCCGAGCCCGCCCGGCACGCAGACGAGATCGGCGTGTGCGATGTCGGCAAGCCGTTCGACGGCCGCGATGGTCAGGCCGCTGTCCGCGCGAATCGATCCGCCGCGCACGGAGGCCCGGTGAATCCGTGCGCCCGGCAGACGCCAGAACACCTCGTCCGGCCCGGTGAAATCGAGCTGCGTGACATGATCGAACAACGCGAATACGACGATGAACGGCGTGGTGGCCATTACGATCTCCCAAAGACATGAACGGCCTGTAGGATCGGGCCGCGCGCCGTCCGTCGCAATGTCATTTCTCCCGCACTTTCTGCCATGACCCATCGCGTCGCCATGCTCGTGTATCCCGGCTTCCAGTTGCTCGATGCCGCCGGGCCCGTTGCCGCGTTCGAGATGGCCGACTACGCGCGCACGCCGTATTACGCGGTTCGCATCGTCGCGGCGCAGCCGGGGCTGGTGCGGAGTTCGTCGGGCGTGAGCTGGCACGCCGAGCCGTTGCCGGAGGCGGCGGACCTCGATACGTTGCTGGTCGCGGGCGGCGATGGCGTCGATGCCGCGATGGCAGACGACGCGACGTGCGCGTTCGTCCGACGCTGCGCGGCGCGCGGCATCCGCGTCGCGAGTGTCTGTTCGGGCAGCCTGCTGCTGGCCGCGGCCGGCGTGCTGGACGGCCGGCTGGCGACCACGCACTGGGGCTGCGGCGAGCGCTTCGCGCAGGCGTTTCCGCAGGTCCGGCTGGCGCTCGACCGCATCTACGTGAACGACGGGCCGTTCTGGACGAGCGCCGGCATCACGGCCGGCATCGACCTGACGCTCGCGCTGATCGGCGCGGATCGCGGCGAGCGGCTGGCGCGCGCGGTCGCGAAGCGGCTGGTCGTGTACTACCGGCGCCCGGGCGGACAGTCGCAGTTCTCGGCGCTGATCGAACTCGACAGCGCGCAAGGGCGCTTCCAGCCGTTGCTCGACTACATTCGCCGCAATCTCGGTGCGCGCTTGCGCGTGAGCGACCTGGCCGAGCAGGCGTGCATGAGCCCGCGTCAATTCGCGCGGGCGTTCCAGACGGAAACCGGCCTCACGCCGGCCAAGGCCGTCGAGAAACTGCGCGTGGAAGCCGCCCGCGCCGCGCTCGAAAGCGGTGCGGCATCGCTGCAGCGCGTGGCGAACGAGTGCGGGTTCGGCGATACGGAAAACATGCGGCGCAGTTTCCAGCGCTGGCTGGGCATTGCGCCATCGGCGCTGCGTTCATAGACGGGCGCCAGCGCGATCGGCGACGGGGCGCGACGTGTCGCGCCGCTTTCGCCGACCGCTCAATCGCCGGCCGGATCGTCACGCTCCGCCGCTACGCGGGCGAGCCATTCCGCATAACTCGATGCAAAACGTTCACGCCGATCGTCGTCATGCCAGACCCGGATCACTTGCCCGACCGTGCCGCCTTCGGCGGGATCGAGGTCGACGCACAGATGATTGCCGCTGCCGTCGTGCGTGAACGGAATCCACTTGAGGTTGTACCAGTCGTCGCGGATGCCGGCGTCCGGGTCGGACGTCATGTCGTCGAAGTCGCCACCCGATACCAGTTTCTTCCAGATCGACCATTGCGCGGCGATCTCGTGCGCGCTCAGCAAGGCGTCGCTTTCGGCGAAGACGGCTGCCGGATCGGCCTGGCCGTCGTGAAGCCGAAGGCTCTCCAGCAGGTCATCCGGCAGCGTCGTGCCCAGCGTGGCGTGCAATGCGGCGATCGCGTCCGCTGAGGCCGGCCCGTTGAGGCCACCTGGAAGCTGCGTCGGAGCGGCGGCGATCCGGTTTTCGATGTGTTGCCATGACTCGCGAACATCGGGGACGGTTGCGTCAGCAACCAATGTGCCGGTGCCGGTGGCGGCTGCTTGCGGTGTCGGCGGCGGCGGCGCGTCCGCCACCGTCTCCGGAGGCGTTACCTCGCCGCGTCGCGGCGCTTCGTGGCCGGTGCCATCGAGCCGCACGAACAAGACGGGCGTACCGGCAGGCAGCACCGCTTCCCCGGCCGGGATCGCGACGAGCACCTCGGCGTCGGTCACGGCGCGAATCGATTCTTCTCCCTGGCATGGCAGCAGGCTGACCCGCGATTCGCCGCGTTCGGCGCCGTGCCGAATGCCCCAGCGCATCCCGTTGAGTTCGGCGTCCGGTGCGATATCGTGCGCGGTCAGCGCGGTTTCCCAGTGCGGCCCTGGCGATGCGACATGCTCCAGCGAATCGAGCACGTACCGGACGATCGCATGCATCAAGACCGCGACACCGCTCGTATGGCCCGGCAGGTTGACCAGTACCGCCTGATCGTAGCTGACCTTCGCCTCCGTCCGGTAGATGTAGCCGTTCGGCCTCGTAGATTCCACCATCCACTTCTTCGGCGGCGAGCGGTTCTCACTGCGTCCGACGTTGAATACTCCACCGGGCGTCTGCTTGATCCGGATCGTGTCCTTGCTGTTCGGGTATGCCATCTGGCTGCTCAGGCCGCGAATCTGGAATGAATTGCCCGCCGGCAGCCCGGCGCCGACGATCAGGTCGTAGCGCTTGGCCAGTTCGGCCAGCTGTCGCCTGAACGCCTGGTCGTCGCGCCACGCGTCGGCCGACCACGGAACCGCGGACGGCAGTGGCAGATACTCGATGGCAGGCACGTCATAACCCCATTGGCGCAGGATCGCGCGGACATACGGGCCGCACGAATCGTAGCGCTGCCACAATTCGCGCGCATGGCCAGGCGGCACCACCTCGTAGCCGGCGATCACGATGCCGATGCGCGGCCGCTTCGTGACGGCCACCTCGCGCACGCCCGCCGCAATCAGCGCAGCCTGCCGCGCCGGCGTAATCCGCAGCCCCTTCGCGAGCAGGACGTCTCCTTTCCGGTATTCGCTGCCGGCGGCGATCACGTGCTGGCCGGGCGCATATGGCGCGCGAAACCGCAGGTACGCGCCGACGTCTGCGCTGGCCCAGCGATGGGTGGAGGCCGGCGCAACGGTGTCGGCGTGTTCCGGTATCGTCACGTAGGCCGGGATGCTGGCCGCGTGGCCGGACGCGAGCGCGCGTGCGGCCGGGCTGGCCGTTCGCGACGCCAGATAGCCCAGCGAGAGTTCGCAGGTGAGATCGACGGGTTCGCGACGTGTCGCGCGAGCCGTGTCGGATGCGCGCAGCGCATAGCCGTCGCACGCGGCAAGCGGAACGGACGGCACATCGTCCGCAGCGATGACGTCGGCGGCGGTGACGCGCGACACGGCGTCGTCGATCGCGATCGTCTCGCTCAGCATCGCGCCCGGGACGAGTTGGCGGCAATAGTATTCATAGGTCTGCTTGAGCCACGCGGGGAAGGGGGCAGGTACGCTCATCGGGTTCCTTGTGTCGACGCTTCGGGGCGCACGGCGATCCGGTCGGGTGGCCCGTGCCGCTCTCCCGGCACATCGGCGAAGCCAGTTTTTTGTGAAGCGTCATTGGACGATTCATCGAGGCGTAATGTAACTGTCAGGGATGTCAGGGCGCGGCGGGCGTCGAAGGTCCGCCCGTGCCTGAATGCGCGTGCCTTCGACGCAGGGATGACGCGCCGCAGCGTATCTGCCGATCACGCGGAACGGTCTGGTGCACACTGCGGTCTTAAACTTTTTGCAAGGAGCGGCAGATGGCATCGAGCCAAAGCACCGTCGATTTCATCGTCGAGCAGATGGCGGCGGCCGGTACGGTTTCGGCGCGCAAGATGTTCGGCGAATACGGCATTTATTGCGATGGCAAGATGGCCGCGCTCGTCTGCGACGACCGGCTGTTCGTCAAGCCGACACCCGAAGGCCGCGCGTTTCTCGGCGCCTGCGAAGAAGGTTCGCCGTATCCGGGCGCGAAGCCGCACCTCGTCATCTCCGGCGAGCGCTGGGACGATCGCGAATGGCTGTCGGCGCTGATCCGGATCACCGCCGCGCAGTTGCCGGTGCCGGTGAAGCGGAGCCGATAGCGGCCCGTTCGCGTGCAATGTTGCGCTGCGGCCAGGCGTATTCTGTGACACACAGCGCGACCATCGCGCGCCAGGCGGGAGCACAAGAATGAAGACATCCGGAGATCCGCGCGGCACGTGGCTGGCTCGCCGCGCGTGGCACGCGCTCGCGGCGGCCCTGTGCGTTGGCTGGAGCGCGTTGTCGTTCGGCGCGGACGATGCGGCGACGCTGCTCGACCGTTACCGCAGCCTCGGCCCGCAATTGAAGGACAACGCGTTTCACCGGCCGCTGGTCCTCGAATCGGCGGAAGCGTCGTCGTCGTTGAAGGGCGACATCTACGCGGTGGTCGATTATCCGTACGCGGTCGTCAGCAGCCAGCTCGACGATCCCGCGCAGGGCCCCGCGAACTGGTGCGCGGTGCTGATCCTGCACCTGAACACGAAGTATTGCCATGCGTCGAGCGGCAGCAACGGCCCGGTGCTCGACGTGAACCTCGGCCGCAAGATCCAGCAGAAGCTGTCGGACACCTATCGCGTGCAATTCCGCTATCGCGTGGCGGCTGCGACGCCGGACTATTTCCAGGTCGACCTGACCGCCGACAGCGGCCCGATGGGCACGAAGGATTACCGGATCGCGCTGGAGGCCGTGCCGGTCGGCGCGTCGCGCACGTTCCTGCATCTCACGTATTCGTATGGCTTCGGCACGGTCGGCCGCATGGCGATGAAGACCTACCTCGCGACTGTCGGCAGCGACAAGGTCGGCTTCACGAACGTTAGCGGCGCATCGGCCGCGCAGCCGCAGTACATCGGCGGTGTGCGCGGGCTGCTGGAGCGCAACACGATGCGCTACTACCTCGCGATCGACACGTATCTCGCGACGCTCGACAAGCCGCTCGACCAGCGCCTCACGCGCTGGTTCGACGCGACCGAGCAGTATCCGCAGCAACTGCACGAGGTCGAGCGCGGCGCCTATCTGCAGATGAAAGCGCAGGAGGTGCAGCGGCAGCAGGCGGCGCGATAGGCGGCGCCCGGAAGGCGCTCTCCGGCACGACTTACTTCAGCGTGCGCATCGCTGCTTCCGTGCCGGACGGTTGGTCGAGTTCGGCAACCACCTTGAGCGGTACCTCGCCCACCCCCATCGCACGTTCGATCAGCAAGTCGTCGCCGTGTTGGGCCAGCAACGCCTGCAACCGGCCGAACTCGCCGCACCAGAGCGTTTCGACATCCTTGTCGCGGGCAACGTCGCGATTCGCGACGAGGGAAACGGCCCGAACCTGCAGGCGTCCGGCCTGAGCCTGACCGCCCACTTCGACGCCATAATCCGGCAGCGAAGGTTTCTTGACGACGACCCGGCCGTCCTTCGCCCATGCGGTCGTCATGCCCTCATGCACTTCGTAGCCGAGTCGCGCCAGGCCGTTCAGGATCGCGTTGCGCCGCGCCTCCGCTGCCTGTTGCTGCCGCATCTGCGCGATCAGGTCCTGCCCGGTTCGGGTCAACTCGGCCACGACGTCCGGCGACGTGGCGATATCGCATTGTCGAGCGCGTTCGACAAAATTCGCGGTGTCTGCGGTGTTGCAGGCCCGAATCTCCGCTGTCAGCTCCTCCAGTGCCGCGATCGCCGCGCGGCGTGCGCGGGCGGCCTCGATGGCACTCGACAGGTCGAGGATCAGGCTGTCGAGCAACAGGCTCTTGCGCGCGTCGTTGATCTCGTCTTCGAGCGCATCCAGTCTCGACGAGAACCCGGCAACCGCTTGCGGATCCAGAAATACCCGTGCCTCGCCGATCTGTCGATCGAGACGGTCGATCGACGGATCGCGAGACGCCGCCCGTTGCGCGGCCTTCCAGGTCTCGAAGTCCGCCGACTGTTCGGCGGGCATCAGGCGATTCGCCAGCGCCCGTTGCGCCTCGTTGAGTGTGCGTCCCACCGCTGGCGTCAGCAGGGCGAACCCTTGCGCGAGCAGCGCATCGGCATGTTCGAGCAGATCGCCCGAGCGCAGGCGATCAAGCTGGCCATGAAGCTCGGCCGGCATCGCGATCCCTTTCGCTTCCAGCGCGCGGAGCAAGGTCGTCGCGCCGTGCCGTCCTTGCCGCCGGCGTTTCGCTGCCTGCTCGGCCTGTTCGACTGCCACCTGTTGACGCCGGACGAGATCCGCCTTCAGGAAAGCCATCTCGTCGGGCACTTTCTTCTGCAACTCCATGAACGCGTCGGCGGCGATCAATGCGGCCAGCGCTTCACGTCGAGCCCGGGTCGCAGCGATCTCTTCGTCCGACAGCGCGCCGGTACGTCGGCCTTCGGCAATCCAGGTGGCGATGGCCTGGTCGAGGCGTTGCAGATGTCCTTCGCAGATCGCGACGATTTCCTCGCGCGTCACGATCCGGACGACTTTCGGGCCGCTCATGCCATCACCTCCTGGTTCAGCGCCTGCGCGACGGCTGCCTTCAGGCGAGCCTTCTCTGTTTCCGGTGCGTGGTACCAGGCTTGCGACGACACGCGATGCAGCGTCGGAATGGCGCGCCCCAGCACGGACGGCCGCCAGATTTCCCGGGCACGCGCATGTTCGAGCAGGGGATGACGCGGCGCATCGCATTCGATGCCGATCGCATAAAGGCCGGTGTCCGGATCGGCGATCGCAAAATCAAGCCCGAAGGCATCACCTTCCTGGGCGGGCACCGGTGACAGGCCGAGGTCCTGCAGATAAGCCAGCACATCTTCCGCGAAGCCGTCGACGCCACCCGTCTGCCGCAACTTCGCATGCGCGCGTTCGCTGCTCATGCGGCCGAGCAACGCGCGGCCGGCGGGCAGTTCACCGTTCGACATCGCGCGTGCGTATTCCATATAACCCTGAAGATAATCGCGCGGAATCGCCGGCTTGCGCTGCGTCGTGAGCATGTCGGAGATCTCGCGGATCGGCATCGACGTGATGAGCACGACCTTATGGCGGGCACGCGTCACGGCCACGTTGAGGCGCCGCTCGCCGCCGCTCTGGCCCAGCACGCCAAACATGCGCCGGAAGGTGCCCTGGCTGTTGCGCCCGAAGGTCGTGGAGAAGACGATGATGTCGCGTTCGTCGCCCTGGACGTTCTCGACGTTCTTCACGAACACGGCCATGTCCTCGCCGCGATCGGTGCGCTCGAGTTCCTCGCGGTACGCGTCGCGGAATGCTTCATCCGCTTCCGCGCGCTGCTCCAGGCGCTCCAGGATGAGGTCGGCCTGCTTGCGGTTGAACGTGACCACGCCGACGGACGGGCGCTGTGCGTAAGGCTGTTGCCACAGGTGCGCCAGATAGGCGACCACGCGATCCGCTTCGTCGCTGTTGGTCTGCTGCTCGTAAAGGCCATTCACCTGGACGAGTTCGAGCGGCTTCACCTCGCGCACCGTGGCATCCGGATGGCGAACCGGCACGCTGAGGTTGTTCTCGTAGAACGCGGCGTTGGAATAGCCGATCAGCTCGCGATACGCCGAACGATAGTGGATCTGCAGCGTCGACACGGGCAGCGCGCTCCGTGCCAGTTGCAGCACGTCGGGGCAGTCCTTGATTTCGCGTCGGTTCCAGGTGTCCTCGAAGCGCTCGCGTTCGTCTTCCGTCGCGCCCTCGTCGGGTTGTTCGCCGTCGAAGATGTCGGTCTCGTCGCTTTCCGCCCGGCTCGAAAAGAACGCGGTCGGCGGCATTTGCTTCTCGTCGCCGCTGACGATCGACAAGTTGCCGCGGAACAGCGTCGGAATCGCGTATTCCACCGGCATCTGCGAGGCCTCGTCGTAGACGACGGAATCGAACAGCCCCGATTTCAGCGGCAGTACGCGGCTCGCGACGTCGGGGTTCATCAGCCAGACCGGCCGCAGCGCCATCAGGCCCAGCCCCGTCCCGAGTTCGATGAATTCGCGCAGACGCCGGGAGCGCCGGCCGGTCAAGCGCGTCACGTCTTCCCAGTCGCGCGCCGAACCCAGCCGGCTGTGGTCGATGCCGTTGCGAAGCATCTCGCGGTTCAGGCGCCGCATTTCCGCGTCGGCGGCCGCGAGTGCTTCGATCTTGGCGGCCGTTTCGCTCTGGTCGAGCAGCAACTCGGGATGGTCCTGCTCCATGCGCCGCTTCCAGCCGAGCCGCGCCTCGCGGTTGATCATGCGCCGCACGGCGTCGTCGAGGCGTTCAGGCGGCAGACGCGTCAGCGCGTCTTCTTGGTCGCGCATGATCGCAAACACGTCGAGTGCGTCGGCGGTGACATGCCGTGCCCGGGTGCGGAATTGCTGATACGCGGCCAGCGTCGGCAACGCATCGCCGATTCGGTTCAACGGCGCCTGATAACTGATGTTGTCGGCGATGGCCTGGCGGCAGGCGGTGACGAGTTCTGCCGAGAGCCATTCATCGAGCGGCCTCAGCGCGCGAAGACTATGCTGGCGCGCGTGGTGCCGCACGAATGCGGTCTCGAAACCGTCGAGCAACTGTTCGACGGGCGCCCGATCGCCGGTCATCACGGCCGAGTCGAATTCGTCGCCGCGTGGCGCGATCGCCAGATGCTGCGCGAGTTCGCGGATCTCCTCGAGCTGGCGCAGGCGGGTCAGGCAGGCATCGGCGAGCGCCGGCCCGCACGCGGGCTCGACCGTCTCGAGATGCAAGGCGCGGCTGATCGTGTTCAATGTGTCGCGCAGCGGCCGCCAGGTTTTTTCGAGCCGGCTGGCGGCCAGCAGCTTGCGGAGCGTTTCGTCGGTCGCGGGCGCGCCGCAGCCGGTGACGAACTTCATCAGGCGGCCGCGCCGCAGATACGTGATCGGGTTCAGGCGGCGCAACAGCGACGGGGCGCGCGTCGCCAGCGTCGCCTGGGCCTCGAGCTTGCGGAGCGCGGGATCCGGCAGCTGCGCGACGGCAGCCGACAGCACCGCATCGAAGCCGCTGGTGTCGACGGCCAACAGATCGCGATGCAGCGCGCCGAGCGCCGTGTAATGCCGATGGCCGTCCGCATCGGCATGGTCGGCCGGCCGGAACAAGGGCAGCCATTGCGCCAGCCGTTTGCGTTGCGTCTCGTCCAGTGCGACGAGGCGGCCGGCGTTGGCATCGAGCCAGGCCCGATACGGGGCGGGGTCGTCGACATCGAAGCGCGCGGGATGCGCGGCGAGCGTTTCGATGCGCAGGCGTTCCGCGTCGCGGAATTCCGCGAAGATTGCGTTGAACGCGTCGAGCGTCGCGGCATCGGTCGCAAACGACTTCAATTGCGCCAGCGGGCTACCCTCGAACTTCGACGGCAGCCAGTAGCGGGCGAGCGGTGCGCAGTGTTCTTCCAGCGTGGTCAGCGCCGAAATGTCCAGCGTGGCAAGCCGGGTACGCAACTGCGGCACGCTGACCGGCGGCGTGCCGGCTTCGAGCCGGATCAGTTCGCCGAGCAGCGCCCGATAGCTGAGGCCGGTCGATGCGTCGACGCGATGCAGCGCGGCATGCTGGCGATCGAGTTCGCCCTCGAGGGCTTCGATTCTCGCGGCCATGCGTTCACGCTGGCGTATCAAACCGGGGTCGAACGCGGCTCCGCGAAAGATTCCATCCAGTTGTTCGCGGACGGCGCGAATCGTCGGCTCGCGGTCCTTGTTGACGTCGTTGAGCATCACGATGCGATCGCCCAGGCCTTCCGCGACGAGACGCTTGCGAACGACTTCCAGCGCGGCATGCTTCTGGCAGACGATCAGCAGGCTCCGGCCTTGTCCGATCGCGTCGGCGACCATGTTGACGATCGTCTGGCTCTTGCCGGTGCCGGGCGGCCCTTCGACCAGCAGTCCGGGGCCCTGACGCGCCTGCAGGATGGCCGCTTCCTGCGACGGATCGCTTGCCACCGTCAGGAATCGGTCGAGCTCGGTCGACGTGGCCTCGGCCGCATCGTAGTCGGATTTGTCCTTGAGCCGCAGCATCGATTCGAGCGCCGTGCCGGAAGGCGACAATTGCTTGAGCTGGCGCAGATCCTCGCCGATGGCCTGGCCGGCGAAGTCGACGTGAAACAGCACGCCGGCGCAGGCGAGGCGCGTCGCGCCGGCGGGCACGTCGAGGGTCGGCAGCGGCAGCGCACCGAGTTTGCGGCTTTCCACGTCGGCCAGCAGGCCGAACGCATCGACCACGTCGGCCGCTTTCAACGCGGAACGGCCGAGCACCTCGTCGGCTGCGACACGCCACGCCTTGACGGCCTCGCGTCCCAGCAGGCCCTCGAGCGCCGGATTCAGGCGAACCTCCTCGCGCTCGCCGTCGAAAGCCATCGCCACCTGGCGTCGCGCGCCGAGCTCCATCAGCAGTTTGACCGGCCACAACAGGACGGGCGCGATGCGAGGGCGCGTCGTGCTGCGATGATCCTTGTAAAGCAGGAACGGGAAGCCGAGATAGAGGCCGTCGATGCCGGTATCCCGCTTGTAGAGCGAGGTCTGCCGGTACAGCGTGTTCAACCGGCCTTCGAGCGTTCCGCTCGCACCGAACACGGCCGGGTCCACCGATACCGTCTGCACGTTGCGCTGGAGCAGATGGTCGAGCAGCGCGGTGCTGGCGAATCGCTCGCCGTTCAGTTCGTGGAGATCGACCCGCCCCGTGGTCTTGCCGATGGTCATCCGTACCAGCGGACCGCGCAATACGGTCGTGGCGACCTTCTTCTCGAAGAAGTCGAGGATCTGCGACACGTATTGCTGCTTCTGCGGTTCCAGCCACTGCTCGGCGGGCACCGACAACAGAACGACGACTTCGTGCAGGGACAAGCGACGTTCCAGCCGGAACTGCTCCGCCCATTCATCGACGGTCGGGTTGCCGGTTCGCGCGAATCCGGCGATCCGGTCGTCGACGGCATGGAACAGGTCGACGCGCGGTAGCGCAAGCGCGATCCGGGCAGCCTGGCGATCGAAGACCAGAATCTGCTCGCGCTCCGCGACGGCCGCCGCCTGATCGAGGATCTCGTCGACCGAGCGAAACTGTGAAATGGCCGCGCTCAACAGAACGATCAGGTCTTCCTCGCTGAGGACGCGGCGTTCCGACAGCGACAGCAGGCCGTGATGATCGGAATCCGGCAACAACAGGCGTCGCTCTTCCCATTGCGCGGCCAATTGGGCCCGCGACGTGGAAAGCAGCGCGATGCGCACCAGGTCCTCGTTCAGTTCGATGCCAAGATACGCAGCCCGGTGTCGCACTTCGTCGGCGCGAGCGCGTAGCCGGGACAGCCAGCTTTCCGTGCCGAGCCGTTCCAGGAACGTCGGCACCGGGCCGGTCACCAGGTCGTAACCTTCCAGCGGGTTGTGCAGCAACCAGCCGGGCGTGACGATGTCGCCGCGCAGAATGAGCGGCATGTCGGGATTCAACAGCTTGAGCGCGATCATCAGGCGGCCATCGTCATCGACGCCGTCGAGCTGTGCGACCTGACGCAGGCCGGCCAGCACTTTCGCGCCGGCACCGGCTTGTTCCGCCCATGTCAGGACGACGCCGCGATTCAGGTGATCGCGTGCCGCTTCCCAGTTCTCGCGCTCTGCCGCGGCGAGCGCGAAGATCGCCGGCTTGCGATATTGGCGCGCACCCAATGCGATGCTGGCGCCTTCGTCGCCATCGGCATCGATCGTCGTTGCCGACGGTGCATCGACCGGCTTGCCGTCCAGCCAGGCCTTGACTTGCGGCCATTGCCAGCGTTGATGTCGGTCACGCGCGAGCAGGCCTCGCAGCAACAGGTGAAGCGAGGGATCCAGATCGTCCGGCAGCGTGACGCCGTTGGCCAGCACGTGGATCAGGAACGCGCGCGGGTTGATGCCTTCGAAGCAGCGGCCGTCGGTCAGCTGCTCGAGCAGGATCATGCCGAGGCTCCACCAGTCGGACGCCGCGGCGACACCGCCTGCAATGGCCTCGGGCGCCATATAGCGCGTCGTTTCGAGCGGCGAGACGATATCGAGATCGAATTCGGACAGCCGTGCCGAACCGAAGCCGCTGATGACGAGATCCAGCGGTTCGCGGCTGCGCACCAGCAGCGTGCCGGGCCGCAGGTCCCGATGCCGAAGCCCCACATCCGAAAACGCCTGCAGGGCCTGGCCCAGTTCATCGACCACCCGGCGGATCGTCGCGCGATCGCGGACGGCCATGCCGAGATCCGCCAGCGTCCCGCCGCTCATCTCCTCGGCGACTTCGTACGCACGTTGATCCCAGCGTCCGGTAGCGATGATCTCCGGCACGTGCTCGCGCGGCAGGCGGCGCACCACATCGTAGACGGCCGGGTCCGGTTCCGCACCCGGTCGATACAGCGTCAGCACGGCCTGCCTGCCGGTCCCGTCCTGCTGGGCCACGTAGCGTTCGCGCACGCCGTCCGTGCTGGAAATCTGGCGCAACAACCGCCAGCCGTCGATCCGCGTTTCTTCGACGGGCGGCGGCGGCGCGACCTCCGCCGAGCTGCCGGCAGGAACCTCGTCGCCGGCGCCGAGCTGCTGCGCGTCGGCGGGCACGGCCGGATCCGCGCCGCATTCGAGGCACATGAGGTCGCCGTCGTTCATCGGATGGCCGTTCGTGCACGACAGCGAGGGCGGCACGCGAGATCCGGTTGTGTCCGCAGCCACTTGCTGGCTGACCGTCTCGACCGTGACCACATCCTGGGGGCGCCAGCCGTTCGCCCGGATCGGGACGCCTGACAAGTCCCAGTTGCAAACGGCATCGCCGACCGTGCCGGCACAGTACCACTCGTCCACCGACCGCTCGGTTCGGCAATTCGGGCAAAAACGCATCATGGCTGACATTTCCTGTCTTATCTGTTTCTCGCCTTGTCGGCGCTGATCCGGACGTGATGCCCCTGATCGGTCAATAGGTCTCTCAACCGTTGAAAATCGTCCCGGCCTGGGATCCCCGCGAACCAGACGCTACCGTCCTCGTCGAACATGACGTCCAGCGCTTTGCCGGTGTGCCGTGGCGCGCGCTCGACCTGCGCAAAACGCGCATGGCCGAGTGCCGTCAGGCAATGCAGCCGCTGGTTGTCGCTGCCGCGCAGCGCGCGTGTCTGCGGCGCGTCGATGTCGAACGGATCGGAGATCAGCGCATCGATCAGGCCGTCGGCGCGTGCCAGCGTATCGGCCAGGGATTCGATCGGGTGGCCGCTGTAGACGAGGATGTCGCCTGCCGACAGCTGTCGCAGGCCATGCAGGAGCGCAATCAGCGCATCGGGCTGATCGAACGGCTCGCCGCCCGAGATCGTGATGCCGGTAGCGTCGGGCAGCCAGGTTCGGACCTGCGCCAACAGCGCATCGACGGTGGTTTCGCCGCCGGCGTGCGCCCAGGTATCCATCGAAATGCAGCCCGGGCATCGGATCGTGCAACCTTGAAACCAGATGCCGATCCGCTGCCCCGGCCCGAGTGTCGTCACGGGAAAGTGCAGGCGCGAAACACGGATGTCCATGGCCTACCGCTTGTGCAACTGGAACGCACCCGAGTCGATGCCCGAGATGACGAAGCGATCGCCGGCGGCCGCATCCTGATCGAACAGGCCGCGTGCCAGCGGGTTGAGCAGATGCGCTTCGATCTGGTTGCGGATGCCGCGGCCGCCGTTGGATAGATCGCCGAGGCATTGCGCCTGGAGTGCGATCCGGGAAGTTTCGTCCAGGTCGACGGCGATACCCTGGGACGCGACGTCGTCGAGCACGGCGCGCACCATCTGCTCGAAGATCTCCGTCGCGACATCCTTGCGGATGAAGTCGAAGACGATGATGTTTTCGCCGATGCGGTTCAGGATTTCAGGCCGGTTCAGGACCAGCTTGAAATGCTGCTGGATTTCCCCGAGTACCTTCTTCTGGATCTCCGCAAAGTCGTTTCCCGGCTGGATATTCGCGACGCGCTGACCCGATTCGTCCTGGCGGTAAATGCCGAGGTTCGACGTGAAAACGATCAATGCTTCGGAAAAGTACACGCGGTCGCCGCGCCCTGACGTCAGTACGCCGTCGTCGAGGATTTGCAGGAACTTGTCGAGAATGCGCGGATGCGCTTTTTCGATTTCGTCGAAGAGCACCACGCTGAACGGGCGTTCGCGAATCGCATTCGTCAATTCTCCGCCGACGTCGTAGCCGACGTAGCCGGGCGGCGCGCCGATGAGCCGCTGGTCGGCGTGTTCCGCGCTGAATTCCGACATGTCGAAGCGGATGTACGCGCTTTCGTCACCGAACAGCAGGCTCGTGATCGTCTTGGCGAGTTCGGTTTTCCCGACGCCGGTCGGGCCGGCGAGGAACGCGACACCGCGCGGCCGGTTGCCTTTCCGCTGAGAACCCACCCCCGTCATCGCGCGCTTGACGAGGTCGAGCATGTGCGTGACCGCGTGCGTTTGCCCTTTGACGCGGCGGCGAATGAACGCGTCGGCGTGACGGATCTTGTCGCGGTCGATTTGCTGCCACGGATCCTCGGTGACGCCCACTTTATAACGCCGCACGGCGTCGGCAATTTTGTCGAGGGGCACCTGCTCGACGCGGGCGAGCGTGGCGATCGCATTCATGTCGGCGAGCAGCAATCCCTCGGAGCCGTCGACGAACGCGGACGCCGCCTCGGCAAGATGGTCCGGCGTAGCGCTCTGGGCACCGGGTACGCCGCGCAGCAATGCACCGGCCAACGCACGACGGGCGGCACTGTCGGGTTTCGACACGGGAATATGCCGGATGCGCGGATTGTCGATCAGCAACCAGTCCGGCAGGTCGCCTTCCTTGTCGACGATCCAGATCACGGTATTGAAAAACGGACGTCGCAGTTCTCCCGCGGGGCGGGGCGCCGCCATATGCGCCAGCACCAGTGCGCGCGTGAACAGCGTGTGCTCGGCCGGGTTCAGCGTTTCGGCGCGAATCGCCAGTCGCGAAGCAAAATCGACGACGAGGGCAATCGGCGGGCCGGGCAGCGCGACCAGGCGTTCAACGCATGCGGTGAGTGCATCGATGCCGCCCGGTGCCGTGCCATCGACCGGTGTCAGGCCGAGACGTCGCAGGGTTTCATCGGCAGGCTCCGTGGGCGACACCCGGCTGTCGGGCACCGTGAAGCCGGAAATCGGATTCCAGACGACGAGCTGCGCATAACCCGCCTCGCGGAGATTGTCGCCGAGTGTATTCACCAGCGACTGCGCGGTCACCACTTCGGGGGCAACTTCACAGGCCTGTAAATCGCGGACGTTTCCCGACAGCACGAACTGGCTTTTCAACGGGAGGAACCGCAGCAGATCCCGTAACCATCTGGGTTTGACGTAGGCAGGCATGTCGTGATGGTGCGCAAAGAAAGCGAAAGCAAAACGTTATCACAGCCACCCGACCGATATATGCCGAATGAATAGGGCTGCCGGAAACACGTCGATCGTTTTATCGGCGTCGAGCAATGAATCTCGACGGCTCTGTTCATTTTCCGGTTTAGCCCAGCAGCCCCGCGACGACGTCGACGATCCGCTGCAGCAGCGCTTCGTCGTAAGGCAGCCACGGCACCGCGCGCAGCGGCGACGGCGGCGGTTCGATCGCGGGTTCGACGGGTTCGCCGTCGCGCGTCACGCGCCCGGTCGCGCAATGCACCGACCACGCGCCGACCCGCACATGGCGTTCGTCGATCGTCATCCGGCCTTGCGCGATCGGTTCGGCGAACACGAGCGCGAGCACCTGCTTGCGATGCCGCGCCATCGCGCCGAGCGGCAGGTCGGACAGCCGGTGCAGGCGCTGCTCGCGCTCGTTCCGCGCGGCGCGCTGGCGTACCGGGTCCGCGAGCGTGTCGGCCGCGCGCGTCGCTTCATCGTCGAGTGCGAAGGCGGCGACGCTGACGAGCAGGTCGACCGCGCGCGCCACCTCCGAGAACACCACGGGATCGATTTCGCCGAGCGGCGCGGCGATCCAGCGCCGCTCGCGCCTGCGTTCGACGTGCAGCCGGCCCGACGTGCCTTGGCCGTCCGTGCCGGGAAAGAGCCGCGCGGCGACGCTGAAGGTTGCGCGCACGTCGCCGAACTCGCGTGCGAGGCCGTCGTCGTACGCGCGGATCGACCAGCCTTCGCGGCGCGCGACGCCGATCAGCGGGCGGCTCGCGAGGACATGACCTTCGAACATCGCGGAATGACTGGTGGCAGCGTCTTCGGCGGCCGGCACGTAGAACTCGCGGAACGCCTGCCGAACGGGCTGCCGGATCGCACGGCCGACGATCGCGCGCTGCCACGCGAGCCGCTCGTCCGCATCGGCCAGCAGCGGATGCCAGAGCCGGATCTCGCTGTCGGCGTCGAGTTCGCACGCCGCGCCGGCGGCATCGCGCAGCACGATCTTGCCTTTCGCGATCTCGGGGATGAACGAGACCGTCGCGCCGTCGCGCGCACGTGCCTGCCAGATCGTGCGGGTCGAGAACGCGGCGCCGGCCGGCGCATCGACGAGGCGCTCGCGCCATTCGGCATGGCCCAGCGTCATCGACTGCCAGAACCCCGCTTCCATGCAGGTGGCGAGCATCGTGAGCTGCTTCTTGTCGGGTTTCGCGTCGAGCGTCATGCGCAGCGCGGTGTTCGGCCGCTCGCCGAGCGCGCGTTCGGCGGGCTTCAGGTTGCGTGCGAGCTTCTTCTGCACGCCCGCGTGACGCACGGTGGCCAGCGCATCGCGCAGCGCACGCAGGCTCTCGGGTGTCGGGATCGTCTCGACCGCGTGGCCGAGCGCGATCGCGAGCGATTGCGACGGCGCGGTTTTCGCGGCGGTCGGCGCGACGCACACGCCGGTCAGCAGCGGCCCGATCAGCGCGGGGAGCCACGGCGCGTCGCGATAGGCCGCGACGCGCGCCGCGCGCGCGACGACCTGTGCGTCGTCGGTCGTGAACGCGCGATCGGCCTGATAGGGGACGTCGCCCGCGTGAATCGCGGCGACGTGCCGCGCGGCTTCGGTCAGCGTGGCGCGCGCGAAGTCGACGTAAGCGGGCTCCTCCGCGAGCGTGGCGGCCGGGTCGTCGGCGTTGAACCACAGTCGCTTCGGCGCGAAATAGCCGTCGTTCGTCGCGGCCAGCGCGAGCAGCGCGGCCGGCCCGAGTTCGGGCAGCACGTCGAGCTCGCGCACGCGCGCCGGTGAATCGGCATTCAACTGCGCATACTCGTCGCGCAAGGCCGTGATATCGCGCCGGCCGGCGAACGAGAGGAGGGCATATTTCCCGTACACGGAGAGTCTATGCAGGCCGTCGTTCTGCGGTTCGTCGAGGATGCGCGCGAGTTCGGCCTGCAGTGCGGGCGCGGGCCGCGCGTCGAGACACGACAGTTCCTGTAACGCGCGCCGCCACGCGCCGGCTGGAATGTCGCGGAACAGGTCGAGTGCGGCTTCGGCGTCGACGAGCGGCGCGAAATCGAGTGCGTCGATCTGCTCGCGCAGCCAGCGCGCGAATGTGGCGCGCGGATCGTCGCGCGCGTAGTCGTGCTGCGCGACGCGTTCCTCGACACGACGCAGTGCCGGCCACACCGCGCCGAGCGCGTGCGCGTCGAGCGTCGACAGGTCGAGCGGCGCGCCGGTGAAGCGCGGGTGATCGGCGGTGTCGGTCAGCCGCGCGACGAGCTGGTCGACGATAGGCGGGTGGATGGATTCGGTCATGATGTTGGGCGGCCCTCGCGTGGCGGGATCGGATCGGCGTCGGTGGTGTCGTGGCGTCAGCGCGGCAGCCGCCGCTCGACCATCTCGTGGATGACGATAGGGCGGATCGCGCGCAGCAGGTGCATCTCGCCGCCGAGCGTCGCTGTGTTACATCCCGACGGCGAAATTCAGGAAGAAACCGTGCGATCGACGAGTTTTTGGCGGCTGACGGGCGGAATTGTATGAAAAACCGTGAGATCGCACAGTTTTCCCTCCGGATTCGCCCGGCAACGTGTCCCGGCCACCGAGTGCATGCGTCATCGCTGTCGTGCCGTTCCGTAAAGTCACGAACCTCCGTCCGGCGCCGCTGCGCGCGATTCGCCGCCATCGCGGCCCATTCATAAGACGTACAGTTTTTCTGCCACGCGCGATTCGCGCCGAACTGTACTCTTGTTCGCACGATCGATGTGTGTACTCGTCGCCAACTGTTCTGCTCTTAAGATTCCATCATCAAGTGCACAGTGCCGCAGATCCAGTCGTACCGGAACCCTGTCGGCGCATCTTCAAGAGAGAGCCAGTGCGATGGAAAAGGCAACACCGGAGGGAAAGATCAGGAATCACGACGGCCCGGTCGGCGGGCAAAACACGTGCGTGTCCGACGTAAACGGCCGGGCAGGCCAGCTGCGCAGGCCGGCGGGAGGCACGCGATGAAACTCTATGAAAAACTCGCGGACGACATCGAGCGCCTGATCCGCCAGGGCGTGTACCGGCACGGCGACCGGATTCCGTCGGTGCGGCAGGCGAGCCAGCAGCACCGGATCAGCATCACGACCGTGCTGCATGCCTATCTGCTGCTGGAAAGCCGCGGGCTGCTCGAAAGCCGCCCGCAGTCCGGCTATTTCGTGAACCTGCGGCGCGACGACAGTCATGCGCCGGTGCGCGAGCTGCGGCCGTCGAAACCGATCGCGATCTCGTCGTCGGTCGACGTGAGCCGGCTCGTGCTGTCGACGCTGCGCTCGATCGGTACCGACGACGCGGTGCCGCTCGGCTCGCCGTATCCGGATCCGAGCCTGTTCCCGTTCGAGAAGCTGAACCGCTACGCGTATGCGGCCGGCCGCGACAAATCGCTGTGGGGCGTGACGGACGGGCTGCCGCCCGGCCATCCGCGGCTGATCCGGCAGATCGCGCGCCGCTACCTGGAAAACGGGATGTCGGTCGACCCGAACGAGATCATCGTGACGGTCGGTGCGACGGAGGCGATCAACCTGTGTCTGCAGGCCGTCGCGAAGCCCGGCGACACGATCGCGGTGGAGTCGCCGACGTTCTACGCGATGCTGCACGCGATCGAACGGATGGGGATGAAGGCGATCGAGGTGGCCACGCATCCGGAATACGGAATCGATATCGCGGCGCTGGCCGCGATCGCGAAATCGCAGCCGATCGCCGCGTGCATGGTGATGCCGAACTTCCAGAACCCGCTCGGCTTCCAGATGCCCGACGAGCGCAAGCGCGAACTGGTCGAGTTCGCCACGAAGGCCGGGATGCCGCTGATCGAGAACGGCGTGTACAACGAACTGTATTTCGGCGACGCGCATCCGAGTTCGCTGAAATCCTACGATCGCAGCGGGATCGTGCTGCATTGCTCGTCGTTTTCGAAGAGCCTGACGGCCGCGTACCGGATCGGCTGGGCGCTGCCGGGCCGCTATCGCGACCAGGTCGAGAAGCTGAAATTCCTGAACACGCTCGCGACGCCGTCGTTGCCGCAGCTCGCGATCGCGGAGTTTCTCGAACGCGACGGCTATGAGCATCACCTGCGGCGTCTGCGCAAGGCGTATGCGCAGCAGGCGAACCTGATGCGCGCGATGGTGTCGCGGTTCTTTCCGGAGGGCACGCGCATCTCGAGCCCGGCGGGCGGCTACGTGCTGTGGGTCGAGTTGCCCGCGCAGGTCGACGCGATGCGGCTGTACCAGCTCGCGCTGGAGCAGGGGATCACGATCGGGCCCGGCTACATGTTCTCGATCACGGACAGCTACCGGAACTTCATCCGGCTGAACTACAGCAGCCCGTGGTCGCCGGAGATCGAGCAGGCGGTGATCACGGTCGGGAAGCTGGCCACGGCGTGCATGCGGTAGACGGGGGCGGCCGGCGTCCCGCGCTTCAAATACGGAGCCGGCCTTGTGCCGGCTTTGTCATTTGTCACTTGTCGTTGCGACGGCCAGCAGCGGTGGCCGCACCGAAGGCGGATCCGATGGCATCCGCGATCATCGCCCAGGCCATCGCGGGTCGGGCGGGCACCGCAGAGCGCCCGCGCGACTGGCCTGACGTGCGTTACCCGCCCGTCACCGGCGGAAAAAACGCCACCTCGCTGTCCTCCCGCACGACGAAGCCGCCCGTCACCATCTCGAGATTGACGGCCGCGCGCACCGGCCGGTCCATCCGCAGCGCTTCCGCGCTGCGCGCGTCGCGTGCGGCCAGCGTGTCGCGCAGTGCGTCGACGGTGAGTTCGCGCGCATCGATCTCGACGATTTCCTCGTCGCGATCGAGTTGTTCGCGAATGCTTGCAAAGTATTTGATCGTCAGTTTCATCGCGATGTCTTGAAAGGAGTCGGCGGAATCGGAAAGGGTGCAGCGCGCACGCTCAGCCCCAGCGCCGCATCGCCTGGTCGTCGTGCGCTTTCGCCTCGACCCAGCCGGATACGCCGTCGTGGCGGATCTCCTTTTTCCAGAACGGTGCATGGGTCTTCAGGAAGTCCATCAGGAATTCGCACGCATCGAATGCGGACCCGCGATGCGCGGCGGCCACCACGACCAGCACGACTGCCTGGCCGAGCGGAATGCGCCCGACGCGATGCACGATCTTGATCGCTTCGAGCTGCCAGCGCGCGCTGGCTTCCTCGACGATGCTCCACAGGGCCTGTTCGGTCATCGTCGGATAGTGCTCGACCTCGAGCGCGACGACATCGTCGACGTCGCCTTCGTTGCGCACGACGCCGAGGAAATTCACGACCGCGCCGACATTCGGATTACGAACGATCGGCGCGAGCTCGGCGCCGGCGTCGATCGGCGCGTACTGCACGCGCACTTCGAAGCCGGCGGTAATCGATGGTGGCGGCTCGGGGCGCGGCTCGGTCGCGCCGTCGGGAGCGGGGCCGCCGGCGTGCAACGGATCGTCCGGCAGCCCGGCACGGGATTCGGTGAAGGTCGTCATGACAGGTTCTCCTGTAGGCGGTGCGTTCTGTGTCGCGCGGCGGCCCCTCAGCCGCCGACCAGCGACATGCGCACGGTCGGATAGGTCTTGCCCGGCGCGCGGGCCGGCCGTGCGGCCCGGCGCTCGGAATAACGGTCGTCGCGGTGTGTCCAGCGATCGCGCACGGCGGCGGCGAGGTCGGCGGTCGATGCTGCGTCGTCGAGCCATGGCCGCAGGTCGGTGCCTTGCGTCGCGAACAGGCACGTATAGAGCTTGCCGTCGGCCGACACGCGGGCGCGCGAACAGGTGCCGCAGAACGGATGCGACACGCTCGCGATGAAGCCGACCTCGCCGGCACCGTCGATGTGTGCGCAACGGATCGCGGTCGCGTCGTGCGCCGGTTCGCCGACGAGCACGAGCGGATAGTGTTCGTCGATCGTTTCGCGCATCCGTGCGGCCGGCACGACCTTGTCGCCGGACCAGAAGCTCGCGCCGCCGACGTCCATGTATTCGATGAAGCGCACGGCCACGCCGGTATGACGGAAGTGGCGCACGAGCGGCAGGATCTGGTCGTCGTTCACGCCGCGCTCGATCACCGCGTTGACCTTGACCGGCGCGAGCCCGGCCGCTTGCGCGGCCTCGATGCCGGCCAGCACGCGCGACACGGGCACGTCGGCATCGCTCATCCGGCGGAACACCGCGTCGTCGAGCGCATCGAGGCTGACGGTCACGCGCGACAGCCCCGCGTCGCGCAACGTGCGCGCCTTCGCGGCCAGCAGCGAGCCGTTGGTCGTCAGTGCGATTTCGACGGGCTTGCCGTCGACGGTCGTCAGCGCGGCGAGGCGTTCGATCAACGCTTCGAGGTTGCGGCGCAACAGTGGTTCGCCGCCCGTGATGCGGATCTTTTCGACGCCGAGCGACGTGAACGCGCGGGCGATCTTTTCCAGTTGCGCGAACGACAGTCGCTCGGACGACGGCATGAATGCGTAGTCGGCACCGAAGCTTTCGCGCGGCATGCAGTAGCCGCAGCGGAAATTGCATTGATCGATCACGGACAGGCGCAAGTCGCGCAGCGGGCGGCCGAGCGTGTCGGTCGTGCGGGGGAAAGCGCCGGGCGATGCGCTGCCGGACAGTGCGGCAGCGGCCGGCGCGGCGGAAACGATGGCATTCACGATCGGTTCGTCGGCCTGCAAGAAGTAAGCGGTGGGGCGTCGCCGGTCGGCCGTGCGTGTGCGGATGGGCAGGCGCACGGCGCGTGACGAGCCTCTTCGTGAGGATAGTCCGCCGGGTTTTTCCGGCAGGGACACAATCGCGCCCGAATTGCAGGAATACAGTTCGCCGTGCGGCCGGTGCGGCCTGCGTGGCCCGTATGGCGAAGGGCGCGGATCGGGCGCGGGTCCGGCGTCGCGATCATGCGAGCCAGTGCGCGAATTCGTAATACGGTACCGCGTCGCCGCACGCGATGCGCTGCCCGGCCGGCAGCCGGGCCAGCCCGCTCGCCTGCACGAGCGACTGCAGCGTGCCGGCGCCTTGCTGGCGCAGCGTGTCGAGGGCGGGCATGCCGTCGAGGCCGACGGTGCAATGCACGCGCACGAAGCGCTCGCGCTGCGCATCCGGTTCGAAGTCGCCGTCGATCGGCAGCGACGGCACGCTCGGCAGGCGCGCGCTGCGCCCCTGCAGGCGGCGGATCAGCGGCGCGACGAACAGCGCGAACGCGGTCATCGCGGCGCCCGGATTGCCGGGCAGCAGCACCACCGGTTGCGTGTCGAGCCGGGCGAGTGCCACCGGCTTGCCCGGCTTCATGCGCACGCCGGCGACGATGAACGAGGCGCCGAGCGCGTCCAGCGCGGGACGCAGCAGATCCTTGTCGCCGACCGACGCGCCGCCGACGCAGATCACGAGGTCGCAGCCCGCGTGCAGATCGCGCAGCGCACGATCGACGGCGGGCGCGGTGTCGGCCGCATGCAGGCTCATCGCGACCTCGGCGCCGGTTCCCGTCACCAGCGCGGCGAGCATCGGCGCATTGCTGTTGTAAATCTGTTGCGGCGCGCGGGGCTGCCCGCACGCGACGAGTTCGTCGCCGGTCGTCAGGATGCCGACGCGCAGCGCCCGGCGCACGTCGACGCGCGCGAACCCTTGCGCGGCCGCCACGCCGACATGCATCGCGCCCATCCGCACGCCGGCCGGCACGAGCAGGTCGCCGGCGCGCACTTCCTCGCCCCGGCGGCGGATGTGCGAGCCGCTGCGCTGCGGCGCATCGAACGCGACCCAGCCGTCCAGCTCGCGTGCATGTTCCTGCATCACGACGGTGTCCGCGCCCGGCGGAATCATGCTGCCGGTGAAGATGCGTGCCGCCGTGCGCGGGGCCAGCGGCGCCGGCGTGTCGCCTGCATAGCAGCGCTGGGCGACGTGCAGCGGCTCGCCCAGTGCGAGATCCGCATGACGCACGGCGTAGCCGTCCATTGCGCTCTGGTCGGCCGGCGGCTGGTCGAGCACGGCGGTGAGCGGCGCGGCGAGCACGTGGCCGGCGGCTTCCGCGACCGGGAGGGAGATCGTGGCCTCGAGCGGCGCGAACGCGCTCGCGAAATGCTGCTGCGCGGTATCGAAATCGGTCAGTGGTTTCATCAGGAGAGCGCCGGATGCGCTTGAGCAAGCGCCGGTTGATCAGGTTGAACGGCGTCGGGCGACACGTACTCGACGAAACCGTCGTTGCGGCAGAAGCCGAGCAACCGCACGCCCGCTTCGCGGGCGACGTCGATTGCGAGCGACGTCGGCGCCGAGATCGTCGCGATCATCGGGATGCCGACCCGCGCGGCCTTGCGCACCAGTTCGTAGCTTGCGCGGCTCGACAGGAACACGAAACCTTCGTGCAGGTTCGCACGACGCCGCGCGAGCCGGCCGATCAGCTTGTCGAGCGCGTTGTGGCGGCCGACGTCCTCGAACACGTCGAGCACGGCGCCGTCGCGATCGCACCAGGCGGCCGCGTGAATGCCGCCCGTCTCGCGCATCAGCGTCTGGTGGGCAGACAACTCACGCGCGGCGCGGGCGATTGCGTCCGCGCCGATACCGGCTGCGGTGCCGGCAGCGGCGATGCGCGGCGGGTGCAGGTCGAGCTGCGCGATGCTTTCGATCCCGCACACGCCGCAGCCCGTGCGGCCGGCGAGCGCGCGCCGGTGCGCCTTCATCGCCATGAACGCCTGCTGCGACACGGTCAGCCGCACTTCGGCGCTGCCGGGCCGGCATTCGCTTTCGATATCGAAAACGTCCGACGCGCGCTCGACGATGCCTTCGCTCAGCGCGAAACCCAGGCCGAACACGTCGAGGTCGATCGGGGTCGCCATCATGACCGTGTGCGCAATATCGTTGAACACGAGTGCAACCGGCGTTTCGTCGACGACGCGGTCGACGGTGTCGCGCGCTTCGCCGGCACGGTGACGTGTCACATGACACGCGGTGCTGCCGGTCGGATCGTCGCGGCGGATGCAGGACTCCATGCGGTTTTCTCCAGGCGGATCGGCCGGCGGGCCGGCCGGGGCGGGCGCGGATGCCCGACCAGGGGATTCGATGCTGCCGGGCGGGGGCGACCGAGGGGCGCGCCGTGGCCGCGAGCAGGCTTTGCATCGGATGTTAACGGGGATGAAAGGTGCGCCGGATGTACAGCGCTGCAACGCGGAAAGCAGTACAGCTGGCCATCCCGCCGGCACGAAATGTGTTTTCCGGGCACACATCTTCGGCAGCGGAAGCAGCACAGTTTCAGCGCACGTTCGAACGATTGCGAGTATCGTTGCAAACGCGATATCGTCATTCACGCTTCGATGCCATGCGAGTGACCGTTTGTGTTCGCATGTGTTGTCGCCAAGCCGTCGCGCGATTTCCTGCTTCGGGCGTACGTCCTCACAACCACGAGCAAATTACGGTCATGGAAATCTTCGATGCGTTCCATCTCGCCCGATTGCAATTCGCGTTCACGGTGTCGTTCCACATCGTGTTTCCGGCGATCAGCATCGGCATGGCGAGCTTCCTGGCAGTGCTGGAATGGCGCTACCTCGTCACCGGCGACGCCGCCTACAAATCCATGTTCCAGTTCTGGTCGAAGATCTTCGCGATCGGCTTCGGGATGGGCGTGGTCTCCGGCGTCGTCATGGCGTACGAATTCGGCACCAACTGGGCCGGCTTCTCGCGCGTCGCGGGCAACATCACGGGCCCGCTGCTCACGTATGAAGTGTTGACGGCGTTCTTCCTCGAAGCCGGCTTCCTCGGCGTGATGCTGTTCGGTTGGCAGCGCGTCAGCCCGCGCGCGCACTTCTTCGCGACGCTGATGGTCGCGGTCGGCACGCTGATCTCGACGTTCTGGATTCTCGCGTCGAACAGCTTCATGCAGACCCCGCAGGGCTACAAGATCGAGAACGGCCTCGTCGTGCCGGTCGACTGGTTCAAGATCATCTTCAACCCGTCGTTCCCGTACCGCCTCGTACACATGACGATTGCGGCATTCATCGTCGCGGGCTTCATCGTCGCCGCGTGCGGCGCGTGGCACCTGCTCAAGGGGCGCCGCGACGAGCCGGTGAAGCGCAGCTTCTCGATGGCGCTGTGGATGCTGCTGATCCTCGCGCCGATCCAGATCGTCGTCGGCGACGCGCACGGGCTGAACACGCGCGAATACCAGCCGGCGAAGATCGCGGCGATCGAGGGGCTGTGGGAAACCGAGAAGGGCGGCACCGCGCTGAACCTCGTCGGGCTGCCCGACATGCAGGCTGAAACCACGCACTATGCGATCCAGGTGCCGCACCTCGGCAGCCTGATCCTCACGCACAGCTGGAGCGGCGAGATTCGCGGGCTGAAGGAATTCCCGCCGCAGGATCGCCCGTATTCGCCGATCGTGTTCTGGACGTTCCGGATCATGGCGGGCCTCGGGATGCTGATGCTGCTCACCGCGCTGCTCGGGCTGCTGCTGAGAAAGGGCGGGCGGCTGTATGAAACGCGCTGGTTCCAGTGGTTCGTGGTGGCGATGGGGCCGTCGGGCATCCTCGCGCTGCTGGCCGGCTGGATCACGACCGAGGTCGGGCGGCAGCCGTGGACCGTGTACGGCGTGCTGCGCACCGTCGATTCGGTTGCGCCGCTCAGCGCGCAGCAGGTCGGCGTGTCGCTGCTGATCTTCGTGGTCGTGTATTTCCTGGTGTTCGGAACGGGTATCTATTACATGATGAAACTGATGAAGCGCGGGCCGGCTGCCCAGGCCGGGTATATCGAGCTGCACCGGCATCCGGGGCTGCGCAAGAGCGCGCTGTCCACGCCGCTGAACGTGACCGAAGCGGAGTAAGCCATGCAAATCGATCTTCCTGTCATTTGGGCCGCGATCATCGGCCTCGGCGTATTCATCTACGTGATGCTGGACGGCTTCGATCTCGGTATCGGCCTGCTGTTTCCGTTCTTCGACGCGAAGGCCGAGCGCCAGGTGATGCTCGACACCGTCGCGCCGGTGTGGGACGGCAACGAGACGTTCCTGGTGCTCGGCGGTGCGGGGCTCTATGGCGCGTTCCCGGTCGTGTACTCGACGCTGCTGCCGGCGAACTACCTGCCGCTGGTGCTGATGCTGGTCGGGCTGATCTTCCGCGGTGCGGCGTTCGAACTGCGCGCGAAGGCCACCCGCACGCAACACATGTGGGATCTCGCGTTCATTGGCGGCTCGGCACTTGCCGCGTTCTGCCAGGGGATCGTGCTCGGTTCGCTGCTGCAGGGCATCAAGATCGAGAACAACCAGTTCGCGGGCGGGCCGTTCGACTGGCTGTCGCCGTTCAGCCTGCTGTGCGGGATCGGCGTGCTCGTCACGTATGCGACGCTCGGCTGCGGCTGGCTGATCCTGAAGGTCGACGGCGAACTGCAGCGCAAGATGCGGCTCCTGATGAAGCCGCTCGCGGGCGTGCTGCTCGCCGTGATGGGCGTGGTCAGCCTGTGGACCGTGATCGGGCTGCCGGCCGTCGCGCATCGCTGGTTCGGCAGCGGCAACCTCGGCTGGTTCCTGCCGGTGCCGATCCTCGTCGTCGCGTGCGTGTGGGGCATCTTCCACACGGTGAAGCGCGAGCACGAGGCCACGCCGTTCCTGCTGACGCTCGCGCTCGTGTTCCTCGGCTACACGGGGCTCGTGATCAGCATCTGGCCGAACATCGTGCCGCCGTCGCTGACGATCTGGGATGCGTCGTCGAGCCATTCGAGCCAGAAGTTCGCGCTCGTCGGCACGGTGATCGTGCTGCCGATCATCCTCGTGTACAACGCGATGCAGTACCGCGTGTTCCGCGGCAAGGTGCGCGAGGGCGATATCGGCTATCACTGAGCGGCCATCACTGAACGCCGCATGATGTGACGGGCGTGGCGGGCGCGGGCGTATCATCACGCGCAACGCGGCACCCGTGCCCGGCATTCACCCGACAGCGGCCCGCCACGCGCGGGCCGTTGTGCATCGGGCGCAGGCGCGCCGTCTGATGCATCCCCTGGCAGTCGAGAAAACACCATGATCGTCCGACCACAACAAAACTGGCTCAGGATGCTGTTCGTCTGGAACGGCTCCGTGCTGCAATCGATCATTCCGCAGCTCGTGTTCATGGCGGTCGTCAGCACGCTGGCGGTCTTCACGAACGGGCGCATCTTCGGCGAGAAGATCCCGCTCAACACCGCGCCGTTCACGCTGTTCGGGCTCGCGCTCGCGATCTTTCTCGGGTTTCGCAACAGCGCGAGTTTCGAGCGCTTCAAGGAGGCGCGGCATCTGTGGGGCAACCTGCTGATCGCGGCGCGTACGCTGACGTCGCAGTTCAATCGCTACCTGCCCGACAGCGTGAGCGATGCCGAGCGCAACCGGCTCGCCGACCTGCTGATCGCGCTCACCTATGCACTGAAGCATCAGCTTCGTCATACCGATCCGACGGCGGACCTGCAGCGCATTCTCGGCGCGGAACGCACGACTGAGCTTGGCGGCAAATGCTTCAAGCCCGTCGCGATCCTCGACGAGCTGCGGGGCGGCATCGTCCGCGCGCTGGGCCGCGCGCCCGGTAGCGACGCGACCTGCTGGATGTTCGAGACGCAACTCGACGAGGTGGGCAAATCGGTCGGCGGGTGCGAACGCATCCTGTCGACGCCGATCCCGTTCTCGTACAGCGTGCTGCTGCATCGCACCGTGTATGCGTATTGCGTGCTGCTGCCGTTCGGCCTCGTCGATTCGACGGAGTTCTTCACGCCGCTGATCTGCGTGTTCATCTCGTACACGCTGATCGCGCTCGAAGCGATCGCGAGCGAGGTGGCCGAGCCGTTCGGCCTTGCGCCGAACGCGCTGGCGCTCGATGCGATATCGCGCACGATCGAGCGGTCGGTGCTCGAACTGGGCGACCGCCCGCTGCCGGAGGAATTCGTGCCGGCGTCGACGTACCAGATCACGTAGGCGGGGGCGCGCAAGCGCGGAAGTGGCGGATCGCGTCGGGCGCTAGAATGGCGCTTGCCTGTGCTTCGGACCTGACGCCATGACCCTCGTCGATACCTATCTCGCCGGCCTGCGCGCCGCGCTGCCCGACACCGACAACGCGGCGCTTGCCGCCGCCAAGGGCGCGACGCCCGCGCAACTCGACGCGCTGCGCGCCGTGTATCCGCAGTGCCCGGCCAGCCTGATCGAACTGCTCGGCAAGCTCGACGGGACCTACCGGCGCGATTACGACGGCACGACGGTCAAGGTGCTGGTGCTGGGCTCCGACGTCGACGAATATCCGTATTTCCTGCTGTCGGCCGCCCAGATGCTCGAGAAAGGGGCGAAGTACCGCGATAGCATCGAGGAGATCTATGGCGACGACGCAAACGACGACGGCGAACTCGTCGATCCACGCATCGACATCGCGCTGCCGCTGGGCCGGCGGCTGTGCTTCTCGCATTGCGTGAACAACGGCGGCACGTCGCAGCTCTACATCGATTTCGAGCCGGCGCCGGGCGGCAAGGTCGGGCAGGTCGTGCGCTTCCTGCACGATCCCGACAACTATGCGGTGATCGCCGACGACTTCGACGGCTACCTGCGCAAGCTGATCGACGGCGGTTATGCGTTTGTCATCGATTTCGACGAAGAATAGCGGCGGGGCGTGGCCGCCGCTACAGGAGAGATTGAAATGCGAATCTACGTGACGAGTATTTTTGTCGACGACCAGGACAAGGCGTTGACGTTCTATACCGACAAGCTCGGGTTCAAGCTGAAGAACAACGTGCCGGTGGGCGAATACCGCTGGCTGACCGTGGTGTCGAAGGACCAGCCGGACGGCACCGAGCTGCTGCTCGAGCCGAGCCACCATCGCGCGGTCGGACCTTACAAGCAGGCGCTGTACGAGGACGGCATTCCGGCGGCCTCGTTCCAGGTCGACGATCTCGATGCGGAGTTCGCGCGGCTCAAGGCGCTCGATGTCCGTTTCACGCTGGAGCCGATGGACGCGGGGCCCGTGCGCGTCGCGGTCGTCGACGATACGTGCGGGAACCTGATTCAACTGATGCAGATGAAGTGAAGTACGGCGCCGCCGCGCGGGGCATTCAGTCGGTTGCGACCGCCGGCGCATCCTGCATCCAGCTGCGCTCCTGCGTGCGGCTCCGGATCCGCCACCCGCATTCGGTTCGCACCAGCAGGTCGCGATACCAGAGCCCGACGAAGCACACGCGGTCGACGCCCGCTTCATCGGCCGAGATCATCATCGCGTGGCCGGCCGTTCGCGCGGTCGCGGCGTCGCCGTCGACGACCAGCAGCGACGTCGAAATCGTGTGCTGCGTGCCGCGCATCGCCGACGTCACCTGTTCAAGATAGGCGGCAATCTCCGCGTTTCCAATAGGAACGGGAGGTTGCGATGAAGCGCAAGCAATACTGGGTGGAGCAGATCGTGGCCGCGCTCAAGCAGGCCGAACCGGGCATGTCGGTGGCGGATCTGGCTCGTCAGTTGCGAATACTCGAGCAGATGTATTGCCGATGGAGGAAACAGTACGCGGGACTGGAATCGAATCTGGTCCGCGAACTGAAGCTGCTCCAGGACGAGCATGAGCAGCTAAGGAAGCTCGTTTCAGAACCCAGTTTGGACAAAGCCATTCTGCGGAATATCGTGCCCCGAAAAAGTAGCCGCGTCCGCGCTGAAGAGGCGAGTGGTGAGCGACATCGCGGATCACTACGGTTTTCCGACCCAGCGGGCGTGCCGGGTGGTCAAGCAAGCTTCCGGTACCCACTACTTGCGCAGCGTCAAGGGCCCGCAGACAGCGCTGCGTCAACGCACGCGTGAAATCGCACAGACGCTTGTTCGATACGGCTATCGGCGCGTGCATGTGCTTCCTGGAGCCGCGAAAACAAAGTCATCGACGAATCGTGAGTGGATACACAATCATTCATTGTTATGCGCAGCGATGCATTGTTCACCCAACATTTTTGACATCACATATTTCCCGAGCATTCGTCATTAACTGTTCATGAATAAATGTAAGGTATTAAGTTATCGTGGAATTGAATTTCCAGTGGTATTTCATTCGATTCAAATAATCGTGAATTAAAATCCGTGGGGAACATATGAAAAAGACTTATGTGTCTCATCGTGTCGTTGGAAAGACTGCAGCATGGGCGCTTGCCGTGATGCTTCCGATGGGTATTGCACATGCCGCTGGACCGGCAGTCCAGCTGCAAGCTGTTGCGGGTGATCAGGTTGCCGTGCTGGAGGGCAGCGATCACGGTCCTGCGCTTCGTGTCCGAGCGCTTGCAGCCGATGGCTCACCTTCAGCAAACAGCGTGATTCAGTTTCGTACCGCAGACAAGAAAGTCATCACCTTTGGTTCCCGTGGCGATCCCATTGCACGAGCCACGACTGATGAACAAGGTTACGCGGAGGTTCAGTTAGGCCACTTGCAATCCGGACCTGGCAAATACTCGATTCACGCAGAGACTATTGCCGGCGCCGCAACGCCCGTAACGTTCTCGGTGTTCGTAGCGCAAGCGACGAACATTTCGATTAACTCGGGCGCGAACCAGACGGGTGCCTACACGCATACGCCGGATTGCGGGGCCGGCAGTGGCTTCTATGCGACGCCGTCGCCTGTCTCGGTGCGCGTAACCGACGATGCGGGCAGGCCGGTCGCTGGTGTGCCGATCTCGTGGTCGGCCAACCTGCCCAACAAGCTTGCGATGTACAACTGCACGGCCTTCAACAATGGCAGCTGTGTCACCGATGCGAACGGCGTCAACAGCGGCTACCCGTTCCTCAATTACAGTTATACGCAAAATGGCGTCAACTATTGCACGACGACGTTCCCGTCGAGTTATTCGCTGATTGCAAACATCAGCGGCACCGGGACGAGTGTTGCGATTCCGGAAAACCTCACGGGGCGATAACGGGATTTTGGAAATAATCGTTGTAATTCGGGCGGGAGTGTCCGCCCCCTCTTTTTACCCACTCTGGCCGAGCGTAACGATGAGCGTTGCCCCCGGCCTGCAAAACTGGCCAATTTGGAAGTGGGAAGTTCGGGCGTGACGTTGTCGTCAAGACCAGGAGGTCATGCCGTGAAGACGAGCAAGTTCACGGAGGAGCAGGTCGCATACGCATTGAAGCAGGCCGAACCGGGCATACCATAGGTGGCGCAGCCGTGAGGCGCGAAGCACATGATCATTCAAGTGGATGCATGGGTGTCGGCAACTGGGCGAGCCTGACTCGCGGAAATTGCTCAAGCGTCCTGTTTGCCCCTATTCGTTGAAAGCGTGAGCGATTCTCCTTCCTGCGAGGCGAGCAGTCTTGAACGTAGTAGCCATTTCCCGTGTCGGGGCAGATGGGCTACGGTAGAGTCGGGTAAGCGTGTGATGCATGTGTTGTCACGGGTAGTTCTTTCGGTGCGTAACTATGCAAAAAACGAAGCTGACGTTCGGTACCGGTTGTGCGATCAACCGAGATATGTTCTACCTGTCCAGCACGTTGGATGAGTTGGAGTCGACGGAAGGCACTCCTGTTTCGCGAATGGTGTTCTATCAGGGGCAAACGGCTGAAAAGTGGTTCTACCACGATCTTCCGGCGTGGCGAGTTGTATCCGGCTGCTACCCCGAACCCGCACTCAATGGCGTTCGAAAGATTTACGCACTGAGTGAGCAGGGCGACGTTGACTGCTACAGTCGGGAGGGTTCAGTCATCGAGAAAATCGCCGACGCTGGCCTTGGAGCGGCATCAGCCAATTACGGATACGTTACTCGTATTCGGGAAATCGGCGACCACCTCTATGTTTGCGGATATGGAGGCCAAGTCTATCAACGTGATACCGCTGGCTGGATACACGTTGATGCTCAGCTTCTCCAGAAGAAAGTCGACATTGGCAGCATCGAAGATCCAAGCGAGCTACTTGCAGCATTGACTCAATCCGCCGACGAAGTGATCGGTCTCATCGACATCAACGGCCTTGATGAGCAATCTATCTACGTCGTCGGTAACGACGGATACATGGCATTTTTTGATGGGGCGAGCTGGATGAAGTTGCCAAAAGCAACAGCGGCTCACCTCAATTGCGTCCTGCCCGTCTCGGCCGACAGCGTCTGGGTCGCCGGAAGCAAAGGGACCTTGCTGAAAGGCAACTTTCAGGCTGGCTTTGGCGCTGTGGCTCGCAAGCGCCACAGTACTGATTTTCATTCGCTGGCGTGGTTCAACGATCGGCTCTTCATCGGTGCCGGCGACGGTATCTATGAGCTCGATGAAAATGGTCCGCAACGGTTGATGGTTAGCGACAAGTTCTCCTTGGACAACGTCGCGACCGTGGAAGCGAAGGACGGTGTTTTATGGGTTTTAGCGTCTCGAAGGCTTGCCCGATACGACGGGGCGCAGTGGGAAGTATTCGAGAATCCTCACAATCTCCCGTGATCTCTTAGGTACGCGTATCGTTGACGTCGAGGCTCATGGAGGATTTGAGCAAGGGCGGATCCATGCACGACGCTGTCGGCAGAGATGCGCGGAAGCCATCTCGGCCTGTGCGATTCCCGAAGTGACGGATGGCTTGAATCGAAAGTCTTCCACGTGTCGCTGGCCGCGTTCAGGGCCAATGCCCGTCTTGAAAGCAGCTTCGTGCCTCATCCGTCTGGGTGCTCAGCGAGTCGAAATGCTGGCCGAATGCCGCGCCCCGGTCGCACGGACGCTGGCGGGGATGGTCGGTCGAGGCGAAACAGGCATGAGTGTGTAGACTCACGCTCATTCAATGGAGCAAACCCCATGCAATTGCTTGATCACGTATCCATCAGCGTGCCGGATCTTGACGTTGCGCGCCCGTTCTACGATGCCATCATGGCCGCACTCGGGGCAGCCAAGGTCTATGACCGGCCGACCGCGCTCGGCTACGGCGAACGCTGCAATGCGAACGACACCGCGTCGACTTTTCTGGCGGTCTATCTGGATCCCGTTGAAGTCGGCGTGAGCAAGCGGCACTGGTGCTTCAAGGCCGCGAGCCGCGAGCAGGTGGACGTGTTTTTCGAGGCCGGCCTGTCGACGGGCGGGCAGTCCGACGGCGAACCCGGCTTGAGGCCGCATTACCACGGTGATTACTACGGGGCGTTTCTCGTCGACCCGGCCGGTAACAGGGTGGAAGCGGTGTGCCACGCGGCCGTGCCGACGCACGCGTCGTGATGAGGTTGCGCCTGCATCGACGCTCGCTTGCACACGTGAAGCGGTGATCGTCACACGCCGGCCCGATAACGGCCGGCGCGCGGTGCGTGTTCGCAAGCTCTCTGCCTGCGCCGCTCAATCGAAGTAGTTCAACCCCATCGCCCCTTTAACTTCCGCGAGCGTCGCGCCGGCCACGTCCCGCGCATGCATCGTGCCGCGCTTCAGGATCGCCATCACTTCGGCCTTGTCGGCCTCGAATTCGCGGCGGCGCGCGCGGATCGGCTCGATCAGCGCCTGCAGCCGCTCGTTCAGCACGCGCTTGACGACGCTGTCGCCCAGCCCGCCGCGACGGTAGTGCGCTTTCAGTTCGTCGACCTTCTGCACGTCGGGCTCGAACGCATCGAGGAACGTGAACACGACGTTGCCCTCGACCTGGCCGGGATCGCTCACGCGCAGGTGGTTCGGGTCCGTGTACATGTCCTTCACGGCCTGCGTGATCTCGTCCGGCGTCGAGCCGAGCGTGATCGCGTTGCCGAGCGACTTGCTCATCTTCGCCTTGCCGTCGATCCCCGGCAGCCGCGTGACAGCCGACAGCACGGCCTCGCATTCGACCAGCACGGGTTGCTCGACGGTCGCGTTGAAGCGGCGCACGAGTTCGTTGGTCTGCTCGATCATCGGCAACTGGTCGTCGCCGACGGGCACGTGCGTTGCCTTGAACGCGGTGATGTCGGCCGCCTGGCTCACCGGGTAGGTCAGGAAACCGGCCGGGATGTCGCGCTCGAAACCGCGCAGGCGGATCTCTTCCTTGATGGTCGGATTGCGTTCGAGGCGCGCGACCGTGACGAGGTTGAGCAGGTATTGCGACAGCTCGGCGAGCTCGGGCACCTGCGACTGCACGACGATCGTCGAGATCGCCGGGTCGATGCCGACGGCGAGATAGTCGAGTGCGACTTCGATCACGTTCTCGGTGACGCGCTGGCGGCGACCCATGTTGTCGGTCAGCGCCTGCGTGTCGGCGAGCAGCAGGAATTGCTTCGCTTCGTGCTGCATTTGCACGCGGGCGCGCAGCGAGCCGATGTAATGGCCGAGGTGCAGCGGGCCGGTCGTGCGGTCGCCGGTGAGGATGGTCGGTCGGGTCGGGTGCGTCATGTTGGTCGTTGCTCCGGGTTATCGAAGCCGCCAGCGATGATGTCAGCGCAGAAACGCAAATGCCGCCATCGCTGGCGGCATCACGTTTGGGACATGCAAAAGGAAACGGGCCGCCTGGGTCAGGCGCGCCACCAGCAATGCACGTTCGGCGAGGCAGGTCGGGTTTCCATTGCGTGAGTATAGCGTAGTGCGGGGATGGACGTGCTGCGTCAGCGTACGACCGACTCCATCGCGAGGTAGGCGGTTTCGGCCGACGGCCACAGCAGGTACAGCAGGCCGGCCATCAGCAGCAGCGCGCCGGTGCGCGCGAGCGGCGTGCGGTCTTTGCCGTGCGGAGGACGGGGGGACTGCTTCGGTTTCTTCATGCTTGCAGGCGCGGGGAGCGCCACTCCAACAGTTGCTGCAACGGGTCGCGCGGGGCGATGCCGGGGTGTTGCGGGGTTCGACGGGGGCCGTGGGGCACCGTGTTGCCTGGGCGGGACGGCACGGATGGCGGGTCGCGGTCCATTAAAAGGGATCGATCGGGTATCCTGTGTCCGCTGTCCATGCTGAGGCGACCGGCATCCTACCAGTTTGGCGGTGTGGGCACAGTCAAGAATTGTCGGGGAGGCGTGCGGCCGGAGGCGGCACCTCGGGGGTGTCAGGATTTCCGTGTTCAAGGCGGGTTGAGATTCACACGGATGGTCGAACGAATCGATCCTCGTAAAGGATGGCGAACTGGTTCATAGCCGCCTTCCAGTCATGAGCAGCACGCCCCCAA
>NZ_JAAGPM010000045.1:0-55805 GCF_017104865.1 Burkholderia sp. Ac-20349 | reverse complement strand
TTCGATCCGCTCGGCCAGGTGCTGAGCGTGGTCTGGCTCGGGTTGCTCACGTACGGGCTGATCGGCATCGGCGAAGCCGGCGTGTCGCACCCGAAGGTGCTCGCGCCGCTGGCGGGCGCCGCGGTGGTCGGTGCAACCGCGTACGGGCGTGTCGCGGTCGAGCGGATGCAACTCGCGCCGCAGGGCCCGTTCGCGGCGGTGTGCGTCTTCGATGACGATGCGCAGGCAGCCTCCGGCGGCATCGGCGGCGTGCCGGTGATCGACGACTGGAACGCGTTGCGCGACCTGATTCGCGGCGGCGAGATCGACGAGGTGTGGCTCACGCTGCCGATGTCGCACGAGTGGCGGATCCAGCGCATCGTCCGCGAGTTGCGCGACGAGTTCGTGGAACTGCGGCTGCTGCCCGACGTGCGCCAGATGGCCGTGGTCGATCGCTCGGCGACCGACGTGCTCGGCATGCCGGCGATCAATCTCGCGACCACGCCGCGCTCGGCGCCGGAGCTGTGGGCGAAGTTCGCGTTCGACCGGCTGTTCGCGTTCGGCGTGCTGATTCCGTTGCTGCCGCTGCTGTCGCTGCTGGCGATCGCGGTCAAGCTGTCGTCGCCGGGGCCCGTGCTGTTCAGGCAGCGCCGCAAGGGCGTCGACGGCCGCGAGTTCGACATCCTGAAGTTCCGGACGATGCGCGTGCATCGCGACCAGCCTGGCGTCGTGCGGCAGGCGTCGCGCAACGATTCGCGCATCACGCGCGTCGGCGCGTTCCTGCGGCGCACGTCGCTCGACGAACTGCCGCAGTTCTTCAACGTGCTGTTCGGGCAGATGTCGGTCGTCGGCCCGCGTCCGCATGCGATCGAACACGACGATTTCTACCGGCAACTGATCGACTGCTACATGTATCGCTACCGCGTGCGGCCCGGCATCACCGGATGGGCACAGGTGAACGGCTATCGCGGCGAGACCCGCAAGGTCGAGGCGATGGAAGCGCGCGTGAAGTTCGATCTGTTCTACATGCAGAACTGGAGCTTTTGGTTCGACATCAAGATCATCCTGTTGACGGTCGTGCGCGGCTTCATCGGGCGCAACGCGTTCTGACCGGCGGCCGGGCATTCCGTCAGCGGTGAATTCGAGTACGGCGTGCCATCGCGCTTGCCCGCCGCGCGTGCCGTGCTCCACATCGCGGCGCGCGGCGGCGGGAACGCGCGTCAGCGCATCACGAACGCGTCGGGATAGGCCGAGCGCTCGGCGGTATCCCTGACGCACGCTTGCGCGATGTCGAGCACGTCGCGCACGGCCGGATTGTTCTTCAGCGCATGCTGGTGAACGAGGTAGAAGTTGAACCACTGGCTCGAATCGAACGGACGCGCAACCAGTTCGCGGTTCGCGCACAGGTCGGCGGCGGTCAGCGCATTGAGCAGACTGACGCCGTCGGTGAGCCGGATGACTTCGCCGAGCGAACTCATGCTGACGCGCAATTCGTAGCCGAGCCGCCGGCGATCGCTTGAGTCGTCGTAGATCAGATGGTCGGACTGGATCGGCTTGATGTACTGCTGATCGGCAAGATCGTCGTAGGTCAGCAGCTTGCGCGCGGCAAGCCGGTTTTTGCGCGTCAGCAGCGCGACCATCTTCGCGCCGAACACCGGCACGAAGATCAGGCCCGGTTCGTGGATCTCGTAGGACACGATCGCGAGATCGAGGCGACCGCCTTCCACATCCGAGATGAGCCGTCCGCTCGCGGCGACGTCGAGCGCGACACCCGTGCCGTCATGCGCCTGCGCATACTGCTGCGCGAGCCGGGGCCCGAAGCTGTGGCACAGCCCCGGCGCGCAACCGATGCGCAGCGACGCGACGCCGTTGTCCTGCAACAGCGAAATTTCCTCTTCGATGCGATTCAGCCGGTCGAGCAACTGCACGGCCTCGTCGAGCATGTAGCGGCCGGCCGGCGAGATCTGCAGGCGCTGGTTCTCGCGCGCGAACAGCCGGATCCGCAGGCTGTCCTCCAGCCTCGCGAGGGCATGACTGACTGCCGACTGCGTGATGCCCAGCTGAACCGCCGCTTGCCGCGTGGAGCCGGCCGTGGCGATCGCATGGAAGATTTCGATGTCGCGCAGGCTGAAGTCGCTCCGCATGTTCGCTCCGGTCAATCAATTGATTAAAAAAGATCATATATTGACCGAAAAATAATTCAAAGCGAGACTGCGATCCAGTCAAACAACAGGCCGGTTCCTTTTGCTGTATTGGCTTTCGAGCCGTCGGCAGATGATGAATCAAATCGGTCACTCATCTTACGGAGACACCTTCAGCGCCGTTGCGCCGCCGCGCAGCGCGCTGTCCGCCATGCCATGTTCGATTTCCATCTCGTCTTCAAGTACCTGCCGATGCTGTTCGAAGCGGCCGCCGTGACGGTGGAGCTGACACTGCTCGCCACCGTATTCGGCCTGGTCATCGGCCTTGGCGCCGCGCTCGGCCGACTGTCGCGCCATCGTGTGCTGCGTGATGCCACGAGCGCCTACATCTGGCTGATCCGCTCGACGCCGCTGCTCGTGCAGCTCTTCATCATCTATTTCGGGCTGCCGCAGTTCGGCATCGAGCTGTCGCCGTTCACGTCCGGCGTGATCGGTCTGGCGCTCAACGTCGGCGCCTACAACGCGGAGACGATTCGGGCGGGCATCCTCGCCATTCCGCACGGGCAGATCGAGGCGTCGCGGTCGCTCGGCTTTGGCGCCGCGCGCACGATGCGGCTCGTCGTGCTGCCCCAGGCGCTCAAGCTGATCGTGCCGCCGCTCGGCAACAACCTGATCATTCTCACCAAGGACACGTCGCTCGTGTCGACCATTACGCTC
The DNA here is from genome assembly GCF_017104865.1 of Burkholderia sp. Ac-20349. Classification (NCBI taxonomy): domain Bacteria; kingdom Pseudomonadati; phylum Pseudomonadota; class Betaproteobacteria; order Burkholderiales; family Burkholderiaceae; genus Burkholderia; species Burkholderia sp. Ac-20349. The sequence goes on along the minus strand of NZ_JAAGPM010000045.1, from coordinate 52,968 downwards.
GCGGAGCTGTTCATGCGCACGCAGCAACTGGTCGGCGCGACCTTCAAGCCATTCGAACTCTATTTCGCCTGCGCCATGATCTATGCATTGCTGACCACCGGTACGAGCATGGCGCTGCGCCAGCTCGAACAGCGTCTGATCCTGAAGGGAGGTCGCGCATGAACGGGGCCCAGCCGCAGATCGTCCTGCGCGACATCCACAAGACCTATGGCGCGCTCGAGGTGTTGAAGGGCATATCACTCGAGGTCCGCAAGGGCGAGGTGGTCGTGCTGATTGGCCCGAGCGGATCGGGAAAGAGCACGCTGCTGCGTTGCGTGAATCATCTCGAGACGCCGACGCGGGGCGAGGTGAGGGTGCTCGGCAGTCTCGTCAACGATCCTGCCCGCGGACACGGTGCCCAGGAGCGTTACCTGAATACGATGCGGATGAAGGTCGGCATGGTGTTTCAGCATTTCAACCTGTTCCCGCACCTGACCGTGCTCGAAAACCTGACGCTCGCGCCGATGCAGCTGCTCGGCATGGCGGCCGCGCAGGCACGCGACGAAGCGAGGGAACTGCTCGACAAGGTCGGCGTGCTCGACAAGCAGGATGTCTATCCCGGCAATCTGTCCGGTGGCCAGAAGCAGCGCGTCGCGATTGCACGGGCGCTGGTCCTCAAGCCCGACGCCATGCTGTTCGACGAACCGACGTCGGCACTCGACCCCGAGATGGTCGGCGGCGTGCTGGCGGTCATGGAGCGGCTGGCAAAGGCCGGCATGACGATGATGGTCGTCACGCACGAGATGCGGTTCGCGGAGCGCGTGGCGGATCGCGTCGTCTTCATGGCCGACGGCCGGATCGTCGAGGACGGCTGCCCGTCCGAGATCTTTCATCGGCCGTCGCACGAACGGACCCAGGCGTTCCTTGCCGACATCCGGTGAGTGCGCGCGACATCGAATTACCTTACGCAACCCGAAAAGGACGTCAATGAGCGACCATCTCTTTTATCAGTCTGCCGTGCAGCTGCCGACCATCGCGCGCGCCGAAGGCATCTATGCATGGGACACGGACGGCAATCGTCACATCGACGCGTGTTCCGGCGCCATCGTGGCCCAGTTGGGACACGGCCATCCGGCCATCCGCGACGCGATGCTCGCGCAGCTCGACAAGGTCGCGTTCTCGTACCGCACACAGTTCGAGAACCAGCCTGCCGTGGATCTCGCGGAGAAGCTCGTCGGCCTTGCCGGCGGCCGTTTCGATCGCGTGTTCTTCTCCAGCGGCGGCTCGGAGTCCGTCGAATCGGCATTGAAGCTCGCACGCCAGTACTGGGTATGCCGCGGCGCGCCGGCGCGCAGCGTGTTCATCGCGCGTCAGCCGTCCTATCACGGCTCGACGATGGGCGCGCTCGCGATGACGAGCTACACGCCGCTTACCCGGCCGTTCGAGCCGATGATCCAGCTTTATCCGAAGGTGGCTTCGCCGACGCAGTATCGCGTGCCTGCCGGGAAGACCGCGGAACAGCATGCGCTCGATTGTGCGGACGAACTCGACGCGGCGATTCGCGAAGTCGGCGCCGAACGGGTGGCCGCCTTCGTCGCGGAGCCGATCGGTGGCGCGAGCACGGGCGCCGAAGTGCCGCACGATGCGTATTTCACGCGTATCCGCGAAATCTGCTCGCGGCACGGGATCCTGCTGATTCTTGACGAAGTGATGACGGGTATCGGCCGCACGGGGCGCTGGTTCGGCTTTCAGCACTGGAACGTCGACGCCGACATCCTGTGTGTCGCGAAGGGGCTCGGCGCCGGGTACTACCCGACGTCGGCGATCGTCACCCGGGCCGAGCTGACCGACCCGATCCTGGCGTCGGGTGGATTCCAGCACGGTTATACCTACGCCGGCAATCCGCTCGCGAGCGCGACGGCGCTGGCCGTGATCGACGTGATCGAACGCGAGGGGCTGGTGGAGAACGCGGCCGTGACCGGCGACTATCTGCGCGACCTGCTCGACGATCTCGCGACGCGGCACGATTTCATCGGCGACGTGCGCGGACGCGGCTTTCTGCAGGCGATCGAGTACGTCTCGGATCGCGACGCGAAAACCCCGTTCGACCCGGCGCTCCGGTTCGGCGAGCAGGTGACGCGCGCCGCGCGTGAACAGGGCGTGATCGTCTACCCGCGCAAGTCGTTGATGGGCGAAACCGGCGACCATACGCTGATCGCACCGCCGCTGATCACGACGCGCGCGCAATGCGACGAGATCGTCGAGCGGCTCGACCGGGCATTCCGGACGCTCGGGCGATGAGGGATTCACGCATGGACAAGCGCATGCAACTGGCCGACGCGGTCGCACCGATCCCGGACGGCGCGTCGATCATGGTCGGCGGTTTCGGGTCGCCGGGCACGCCGTTCTCGCTGCTCGCCGAGTTGCAACGTCAAGGCAAGCGCGATCTGACGATCATCAAGAACGACGCGAACCAGGACAACTACGGCGTGTCGCGACTGATCGAGGCCGGTGTCGTGCGGCGGCTGCTGACGACGCATCTCGGCTTGAGCGGGCCCGCGCGGCGCGCATACCTGTCCGGCGCGCTGCAGGTCGAATTCTTTTCGCAAGGGTTGTTCGCCGAACGCATTCGCTGTGCGGGCGTCGGCCTGCCCGGCGTCGTGACCGACATCGAACTGCCGCCGGAACTCGGCGTGACGCGCGAGACGATTTCGGTCGATGGGCGGACGCTGTATTTCGAATCCGCGCTGCATGCGGATTTCGCTCTGCTTCGCGCCGACCGGGCCGATCCCGGCGGCAATCTGCGCTATCGCGGTGCGGCGCGCAACTTTTCGCCGCTGATGGCGATGGCCGCGGAGCGGGTGCTGGTCGAGGCACGCGTCGTCGACGCGACACCGATGGCACCCGACGACATCCATACGCCTGGCATTCACGTGCACGGCCTCATCCAGATCGACGGAGACAGCGATGAATACCAGCCCATCCAGCGCTGACCCGCGCCACGTGATCGCGCGCCGGGCCGCGCGCGAGGTGGCGCGTGGGCAACTGATCAATCTCGGCATCGGCCTGCCGACCCTGATTCCGTCGTATCTCGGCGATCCGCCTGCCGCCTGGATCCACTCGGAGAACGGCATCGTCGGCGTCGGTGCGCTGGCGCGCGCGGCCGATCTCGACCGCGAGTTGATCGATGCCGGCGGCGGCTACGTGTCGGTCGTGCCGGGTGGCGCGATCGTGGACAGCGCCGAGTCGTTCGGCATGATCCGGCGCGGGCTGGTCGACATCACGTTCCTGGGCGCGTTGCAGGTGTCGGCCTACGGCGACCTCGCGAACTGGCTCGTGCCGGGCGGCCTCGTGGCCGGTATCGGCGGCGGCGCGGAACTCGCGCAGAAGGCGCGCCGCGTGATCGTGACGATGCCGCACACCGACAAGAACGGCCGGCCGAAGATCGTCGAGCACTGCACGTTGCCGCTCACGGCCCGGCGCCGTGTCGCGATGGTCATTACCGAACACGCGGTATTCCGGTGCGACGCGGACGGGCTGACGCTGGTCGAGCGACTGGGAGCGATGAGCGTGGCGGACATCCGGAATCTGACCGATGCCGACTTCACCGTTGCCAGGGAGGCCGCATGACGTACACCGATCGCGACGCATGGATCGTCGGATATGCACGGACGCCGATCGGGCGTGCGTTTCGCGGCGCGTTCAACGATACGACGTCGCCGACCCTTGCGGCCCTGTCGTTACGCGCCGCGGTGGCGCGCAGCGGTCTCGATCCGGAACGGATCGACGACGTGATGCTCGGCTGCGCATTGCCGGAAGGCACGCAGTATTACAACGTCGGCCGGATGGCGGCGCTGGCGGCGGATCTGCCCGTCAGCGTAGCGGGCATGACGGTCGACCGGCAATGCGCGTCGGGACTGATGGCGGTTGCCATGGCGTCGGCGCGAATCGCCGGTGGCGAAGCCGACGCGATTCTGGCGGGTGGCGTCGAATCGATCAGCCTCGTCCAGAACGCCAACATGAATCGCTATCGTCAGCAAGACGAACAGTTGCTGGCCCGACACGCCGGCGCCTATATGCCGATGGTCGAGACGGCGGATGTGGTCGCGAGCCGATATCGCGTGTCACGTCGCGCACAGGACGACTACGCGGCGCTCAGCCAGCATCGTGCGGCGCATGCGGCCCAAGCGGGCTGGCTGCGCGACGAAATCGTCGCGGTCGACGTGCGCAAGCTCGAGCGGGACAAGGCGAGCGGCGACAGCGTGCCGCGCACGCTGCGCGTGAGCGAAGACGAGTGCAGGCGCCCCGGTACGTCGGCCGACGCGCTGGCCGCGCTCGATGCCGTGCGTGACGGGGGCACCGTGACGGCCGGCAATGCCTGTGCGCTCGCGGACGGTTCGGCCGCCTGCGCGGTCGTATCCGGTGCGATGTTGCGGACGCTGGACGCCCCGCCGCTCGGACGCATGATCGCGTGCGCGGTCGCCGGCTGCCGGCCCGACGAGATGGGCGTGGGCCCGGTGCCGGCCGTCCACAAGCTGCTCGCGCGCACGGGGCTGTCTGCTGCCGATATCGACCTGTGGGAACTCAACGAAGCATTCGCGTCGCAGGTCGTGCATTGCGTCGATGCGCTCGGACTGTCGTATGAAACCGTCAACGTCAACGGCGGAAGCATTGCGCTTGGTCATCCGTATGGGATGACCGGCGTGCGGATGGTCGGGCATGCGTTGCTCGAAGGGGCACGACGTGGCGTACGCCGCGTCGTCGTCACGATGTGCATCGGCGGCGGGCAGGGCGCCGCCGCGTTGTTCGAGGTCGCGCAGCGCGAGTGACCGCGCGATGCCACGTCGAACGCCTCGATGCGTTCGATTCACGATCAAATCGACATTCTGGAGACTGGAAATGACTTTGATGCAACGATTGACGAGGGTGGCCTGCGCGGCGCTCATCGGTGCCGCCAGCGTCGCGGCGCACGCCGACGATCTCGACAGGGTCCGGCAGACCGGCAACCTGACGTTCGCGCTGACCGGCAAGTATCCGCCCTTCAGTTTCATCGACGAGTCGGGCAAGCTGACCGGCTTCGACGTCGATATCGGCAATCGCGTCGCGAACCGGCTTGGCGCGAAGCCGGTCCCGGTCATGACCGCGTGGGACGGCATCGTCGGCGGGTTGCTGGCCGGCAAGTACGACGCCGTGATCGGCAGCCTGGCCATCACCGACGAGCGGTTGAAGGCCGTGGATTTCACGCGGTCGTACTATCGTTCGGGCGCGCAACTCTTCGTGCCGAAGGGCAGCACGGTGCAGGACATCGGGCAGCTGAAGGGCAAGGTGATCGGTGTCACGCTCGGCGAGACGTACGAGGCGTGGCTGCGCAAGAATCGGCCCGACGTGCAGGTGAAGACCTACAAGGGGCTGCCCGACATCCTGATCGACTTGCAGAACCGCCGTATCGAAGGATTCGTGACGGACCGCATCGCGGGCATCCTGACGATACGCGACAAGCATGTCGATGCGAAGCCGGCCGGGCCGCTGCTGTATCCGGAGAAGATGGGGATCGCGGTGCGCAAGGACAGCCCGAAACTGCTGGATGCGATCAACGCCGCGCTCGATACGATGCTCAAGGACGGCGAGTACGGGGCGATCAGCAAGCAGTGGCTCGGCGAGGACGTACGCTGAGCCCGCAGTCCACCCGGGTCGTGGCAAGCCGGCGGCGGGCGCGGCGTTCGCGCCAGCGCTCGCCATCGGCGGCGTCGCTTCGCCTGGCGATCGTGTCGTGATTTCGCGTCCGTCCCCAGTTTCACGAAACGCATGCCGAACGCTGCAGTGCACGCTGATTCCGGTCAACACATGCGTGTTCAATGGGTTTATCCTGCGTCGAATGCGTCCGGCACTTGTTGTCTCCGGCCGCACATCCGGACACGGTGGCAGGCGGTGACGCCTGCCCGCCGCGCACCGGCGCGACACCGCGCGCCGCAATGCTCCGCGCGGAACCCGGAACAGGAGAGACGGCCATGGCGCTCGACCAACAACAACGGCAGACGCTGAAACAGCGGCTGAACGAGAGCGAGCAGACGTTGCGTGCGGAGATCCGCACGAGCGAAGACCAGCGTGCGTCGGAATCCTACGCAGACCTTGCCGGCGCGGCGCCGGACGAGGGCGACGAGGCGAATGCGGATCTGTTCGTCGACGTCGATCATGCGTTGATCGGCATGAAGCTGACCGAACTGCGCGCGATCGGCCGCGCCCAGCAGCGGATGCGCGACGGCAGCTACGGCGAATGCATCGACTGCGACGGCTCGGTCGGCTACGAGCGCCTGCTGGCGCGTCCGGCCGCCGAACGCTGCACGCATTGCCAGTCGATCTACGAGCGGCACTACGCCACGACGCCGCGCGCCTCCCTCTGATTCCGACGACGCGACCGCAACGGCGCTGCACGCGATGCGCGGCCGGCGTACGATGATGAACGGGCGCCCGGCGGCGTCAGCATGCGGCGCCGGGTGGGCAGACGCCGTCGCGCACGCGCGCGGCGCCATCCACGTGGAAGGGAGCCACGCCGATCATGCCGATCCACAATGCCGGGTGTGCGGCCGTGTTCGCCGAGATCGCCGACATGCTCGAGATCCAGGGCGCCAATCCGTTCCGGGTGCGTGCCTATCGCAACGCCGCACGGACGATTGCCGACTACGGGCGCGATATCCCGACGATGATCGCGAACGGCGACGATCTCGGGAAGATTCCGTCGATCGGGCCCGATCTCGCGTCGAAGCTGCGCGAGATCGCCGCGACCGGCACCTGCGAGCTGCAGCAAACGCTGCGCCATGCGTTGCCGGGCGCGATCGTCGAGCTGCTCGACGTGCCGGGGCTCGGCGCGAAACGCGTGAAGGCGCTGCATGACGCACTGCACGTCGATTCGCTCGAGCAGCTTCGCGCGGAAGCGAAGAGCGGGCACGTGCGCGAGCTGCCGGGCTTCGGCGCGAAAACCGAAGCACATCTGCTCGAAGCGATCGACGACCGGCTGAAGCGCGACCCCCAACGCTTCCTGCTGCCGGATGCGGCGCATTCGCTGCTGCCGCTGCTCGAACGCCTGCGCGCGATCGCGGGCGTCGGCAAGGCCGTGCCGGCCGGCAGTTTCCGCCGCCGCCGCGAGACGGTCGGCGATCTCGACATCCTCGTCACCGCACGCGATCCGGTCGCCGTCGCCGAAGCATTCGTCGGCTATGGCGAGGTGGCGCGCGTGCTGGCGCACGGCAAGACGAAGTCGAGCGTCGTGCTCGCCAGCGGATTGCAGGTCGACCTGCGCGTCGTCGATGCCGAGGCGTTCGGCGCGGCGCTCGTCTACTTCACCGGATCGAAGGCGCACAACATCGCGTTGCGCAGGATCGCGCAGGCCGGCGGGTTGAAGATCAACGAATACGGTGTGTTTCGCGGCGACGAACGGATCGCCGGCGCGACCGAGGCGTCGGTCTATGCGGCGATCGGGCTGCACGACGTGCCGCCCGAATTGCGCGAGGATCGCGGCGAGATCGACGCGGCGCGCGCGGGCACGCTGCCGGCGCTGGTCGAGCGCAAGCACGTCCACGGCGATCTGCATGCGCATACCGATGCATCGGCCGGCCGCGACAGCCTGCGCGCGATGGCCGATGCGGCACGCGCACGCGGGTTCGCGTACCTGGCCATCACCGACCGGGCACCGCATGCCGGCGGCGGCCGCGACAGCTTCGACTGGCTGGCCCGGCAACTCGACGAGATCGATCGCGTCAATGCGTCGTTCGACGATTTCGTGCTGCTCAAGGGCGTGGAGGCCGGCATTCGCGAGGACGGCAGTCTCGATGTGCCCGATGCGATGCTCGGCCGGCTCGATCTCGTGGTCGGTGCGGTACGCGACGGCTTCGCGCTGTCGCGCGACGCGCAGACCGCGCGCATGCTGCGCGCGATGGACCATCCGCATTTCACGATTCTCGCGCACCCGACGGGCCGGGTGCTCGGCGAGCGCGAGGCATGCGAACTCGACGTGCCCCGCGTGATCGCGCACGCCGCGGCGCGCGGCTGCTTCGTCGAACTCGATGCACAGCCGCGGCGGCTCGACCTGCCGGACATCTGGTGCCGCGAGGCCGCGAAGGCCGGCGTGCCGGTGGCGATCGGCTCGGATGCGTGCAGCACGGACGAACTCGACAATCTCGCGTACGGCGTCGATCAGGCGCGGCGCGGCTGGCTCACGCGGCCCGACGTGCTGAACACGCGCACGCTTGCGCAGTTGAGGCCGCTGCTTGCACGCACGATGGGGGCGGACGGCGCGTCGAAGCGCAGCGGCGCGAAGGGCGCGTGAACGCGGCCGGCGGCGCGTGCCGCCAGCCATCAGCCATGCGTGAATGCGGTCACGTCATGCCAGCACGTCGGCCGCCGGCACATAGGGCAGGCCGAGCGCCAGCGCGACCGCTTCGTACGTGATGTGTCCGTCGCACACGTTCAATCCCGCGCGCAGATGCGGATCGTCGGTCATCGCCTGCTTCCAGCCCTTGTCGGCGAGCGCGAGCGCAGCCCCAAGTGTCGCGTTGTTCAGCGCGAAGGTCGACGTGCGCGCGACTGCGCCGGGCATGTTCGCGACGCAGTAGTGCACGACGCCGTCGACGACGAAGGTCGGGTCCGCATGCGTCGTCGCATGCGAGGTCTCGAAGCATCCACCCTGGTCGATCGCGACGTCGACGACGACCGCCCCGGTACGCATCGTCGCGATCATGTCGCGTGTGACGAGCCGCGGCGCCGACGCACCCGGCACGAGCACCGCGCCGATTACGACATCGGCATCGCGCACGGCTTCGTCGATCGTGTGCGCATTCGAGCAGACGGTCGTGATCCGGTTGGCGAACACGAGGTCGAGCTGGCGCAGCCGGTTCACGTTGGTGTCGAGCACGGTGACACGTGCGCCGAGGCCGACCGCCATCTGCAGCGCGCCAGTGCCCACCACGCCCGCGCCGAGCACGACGACATGCGCGGCCGGCACGCCGGGCACACCGGCCATCAGCAGGCCGCGCCCGCCACGCGGGCTTTCGAGGTGGGTCGCCGCGACCTGGATCGACATGCGCCCGGCCACCTCGCTCATCGGCGCCAGCAGAGGCAAGCCGCCGCCCGGGCCCGTCACGGTTTCGTAGGCGATGCAGACGGCGCCGGACTTCACGAGCGCGGCTGCCTGTTCGGGATCGGGCGCGAGATGCAGATACGTATAGAGGATCTGCCCGCGCCGCAACATCGCGCACTCCGCCGGCTGCGGCTCCTTGACCTTGATGATCATGTCGGCGCGCGCGAAGACTTCGTCGGCGCCGTCGCAGAGCGATGCACCCGCGGCCGTGTAGTCGTGGTCGAGCAGGCCGATCGCCGTGCCCGCGCCGCGCTGCACCAGTACGCGATGGCCGTGTCGTGTCAGTTCGTGCGCGCCGGCTGGCGTGAGGCCGACACGGTATTCGTGGTTCTTGATCTCTTTCGGCACACCGATCAGCATGAGTCGCCTCCATGGCCTTCGTTATCGTTGTCGTGCAGGTGCGCGATGCGGCGAACGATGCACGTGCGGCCGATCGCGCGGGGGCGTATCGATCGCAGTACTGGAATAACAGGGTAGTAGTGCGCGGAGGGAAGTCAAGCGGCCGGCCCGCGTGCGCCTGCGCGCACACTGCATCGCAACATGCGTCGTGGCGGGTTGCGACCGGACGTCGCAATGCATGTGTTGCCGGGTTTCGGTATCGTCACGTGTGTCGCGGGCCGAGGCCGCGCGCCGGAACCTTGCCGGCAACACATCGAGATAACGACACAACGAGACGAGGACACTGACCGCCATGACCGGAGCGTATTTCATCGTGCCGACGCTTAGCGCAATCGCACTCATTCACGTCTACTGGGCGTTGGGCGGGCGGCGCGGCAAGGGAGCGGCCATTCCGGAGCAGGACGGCGTGCCGCTGCTGCGGCCGACCGCCATCGGCACGCTTGCCGTCGCGGCGGCGTTGCTGGGCGGCGCGTGCGTGGTCGCCGCGCGTGCCGGCTGGCTGGGGCTGAATCCGTATCACGGCGCGATCACGTTCGCGGTCGTTGCGCTCGCATTGATCTTCGCGGTGCGGGCCGTCGGCGATTTCCGTTACGTCGGCTTCTTCAAGCGGATTCGCGGGTCGCGTTTCGCGCGGATGGACTCGCTGTATTACTCGCCGCTTTGCGCGGCGCTGGCGCTGTCCATCGCGTCGATGTTCTGGCCGTGGTGAGCGCGCGTCTCAGCGCGCAGGCGTAGCCCTCGCCATAAGGCATTCCACCGGCACGGCGTCGGTCAACCCTGCGCCGTTTTCGGCGACGAAGAGCATGTGGCCTTGCCGATGCATGCGCTTCACGTCCAAGTCGAGCATCACGGGCACGCCGTCGCGCGTGCCGACGGCCAGTGCTGTCCGGATTCCGGCGACAACTGCACGTGATGACGGGCGCCGGTCGTTCTTTCTTCCAGGTACGCATGACGCGCGGAGGCCATCAGGCCGCCATGCGAACCGGCTCCCTCGGATGCCCCATGTGGCTGGAAAGAGACAGCCTTCGGCCACGCTCGGTACACAACAATCCTCTGCCTGATACCGACATCGCCCGCTAATCGCGCGATCCTTGCACGTTCCGGCTTCCGGATTTTTCAATTGTTGCGATTTTCAATGCATTGAATTGCATTGACGCCTCTTTTATTGGAACCGGTTCCATATATAATCCGCGGCTCTTGTTGCCGGATCCGAAAGAGGGTCGTGCACGTCGCGCTTGCTGTCGGCAAACGTGGCGTCTAAGTTGAATGAGGGTCATGAGCGATGAGGGGCAAATGCGGGCAGATGCCGGTATTTGTCAGACGATAAGGCCCGCGAGAGGTCGACCCGTGCGGTGCAGCCTGAACGGGCGCGCTGCGCGGCTGCATGAAGGCGCTGCCGCGCGTTGCACGAGCGGTGCCTGCATCGAGGTTGTTCGCAACAGACGAAAGAACAGGACGGCCAGCCGCGTGCGGCATGGCTGCCATGCCGGATGTGCCGCATGCGGAGTGCGCGCGTCCGGGCCCCGATCCCCAACGATCAACATCCGACCATGTCCACGCCACCTGACAAACCCAACTCGCGCCGCCGTTTCCTGCGCACGTCGGTCGCGCTCGTGCCGATCGCGTCGGTCGCCGGCTGCGACCTGCGCTCTTCGTCGCAGTCCGCGACGACCGGCAACGCGCCCGGCGCATCGGCCAACGCCGAACGCGCTCCGTACAAGCCGACCTTCTTCGATGCGAAGGAATGGGCGTTCGTCCAGGCCGCCGTCGACCGGCTGATTCCGGCCGACGCCGAAGGCCCCGGCGCGCTCGAATCGGGCGTGCCCGATTTCATCGACCGCCAGATGGAGACGCCGTATGCGCACGGCGCGACCTGGTACATGCAGGGGCCGTTCCAGCAGGGCGTGCCCGAGCTCGGCTACCAGTTGAAGCTGGTGCCGCGCGACATCTACCGGCTCGGCATCGCGGCGGTCAACCGCTATTGCGAGAAGACCCACGGCAAGGCGTTCGCGGATCTCGACGCGCCGACGCGCGACACCGTGCTCGGCGCGCTGGAGAAGGGCGGCGCGCAGATCGACGACGTGCCACCCGGCGTGTTCTTCGGCCAGCTGCTGCAGAACACGCGCGAAGGCTACTTCTGCGATCCGGTGCATGGCGGCAATCACGACATGGCCGCGTGGAAGATGATCGGCTTTCCGGGTGCGCGCGCGGACTTCATGGATTTCGTCAACCAGAGCGGCAAGCCCTATCCGTACGGCCCCGTCTCGATCAACGGGGAGCGCAGCTGATGGCCGCAGAGAAAAAGCCGCATGTCGATGCGGTGATCGTCGGCTTCGGCTGGACCGGCGCGATTCTCGCGAAGGAACTGACCGAAGCGGGCCTGAACGTCGTCGCGCTCGAGCGCGGCGAGTATCGCGACACCTATCCGGACGGCGCGTATCCGAACACGATCGACGAGCTGACCTACAACATCCGCAAGAAGCTGTTCCTCGACCTGTCGAAGACGACCGTGTCGATCCGCCACGGCCTGCAGGACACCGCGCTGCCGTACCGGCAGCTTGCCGCGTTCCTGCCGGGCGAAGGCGTGGGCGGCGCGGGGCTGCACTGGTCGGGCGTGCATTTCCGGATCACGCCGGAAGAGCTGCGCCTGCGCAGCCACTATGAAGAGCGCTACGGCAAGAAGTTCATCCCGGAAGGGATGACGATCCAGGACACGGGCGTGACCTACGACGAGCTCGAGCCGTATTTCGACTTCGCCGAGAAGGTGTTCGGCACGTCGGGGCAGGCGTACAAGGTCGGCGGCAAGGTGGTCGGCGACGGCAACGTGTTCGAAGCGAATCGCAGCGACAACTTCCCGCTGCCCGCGCAGCTCAATACCTATTCGGCGCAGCGTTTCTCCGATGCGGCCAAATCGCTCGGCCTGCATCCGTACCGGCTGCCGTCGGCGAACACGTCGGGCCCGTACACGAACCCGTACGGCGTGCAGATGGGCCCGTGCAACTTCTGCGGCTACTGCAGCGGCTACGCGTGCTACATGTACTCGAAGGCGTCGCCGAACCTGAACATCCTGCCCGCGCTGAAGCAGGCGCCGAACTTCGAGCTGCGCTCGAAGTGCCACGTGCTGCGCGTCGACCTCGACGACACGAAGAAGCGCGCGACGGGCGTGACCTACGTCGACCCGGCCGGGCGTGAAGTGCACCAGCCGGCCGATCTCGTGATCGTGGCCGCGTTCCAGTATCACAACGTGCACCTGCTGCTGCTGTCGGGCATCGGCAAGCCGTACGACCCGATCTCGGGCGAAGGCGTCGTGGGCCGCAATTTCGCGTACCAGAACCTGTCGACGATCAAGGCGTTCTTCGACAAGGACACCTACACGAACCCGTTCGTCGGCGCCGGCGGCAACGGCGTCGCGGTCGATGACTTCAACGCGGACAACTTCGACCACGGCCCGCTCGGCTTCGTCGGCGGCTCGCCGCTGTGGGTGAACCAGGCCGGTGTGAAGCCGATCAGCGGCATTGCGACGCCGCCCGGCACGCCGCAGTGGGGCTCGGCGTGGAAGAAGGCCGTCAAGGACAACTACGCGCACACGATCTCGATGGACGCGCACGGCACCAACATGTCGTACCGCGACGTGTATCTCGACCTCGATCCGACCTATCGCGATTCGTACGGCCAGCCGCTGCTGCGGATGACGTTCGACTGGAAGGACAACGACATCAAGATGGCGCAGTACGTGACCGGGCAGATGAAGAAGATCGCGGAGGCGATGGGCCCGAAGGCGATCGGCGTGTCGACGCGCGAGTTCGGCAAGCACTTCGATTCGCGCGCATACCAGACGACCCACCTCGTCGGCGGCGCGATCATGGGCACCGACCCGAAGACGAGCGTGCTGAACCGCTACCTGCAATGCTGGGACGTGCACAACGTGTTCGTGATGGGCGCATCGGCGCTGCCGCAGGGCATCGGCTACAACCCGACCGGGATCATCGCGGCGCTGGCCTACTGGTCGGCGCGTGCGATCCGCGAGCAATACCTGAAAAATCCCGCTCCGCTGGTGACCGTATGAAGACGACGATGAACCACAACGTCGCGCGCCGGATGTCGCGCGCGCTGGCGGCCGGTGCGGCCTGGGCCGCGTTCGGCTTCGCGGGCTCGACGGCCTTCGCGCAGCCGGCAGCGCCCGCGGCGGCTTCCGGGCCGGCGGCCGCACCCGCGGCCCAATCCGCCGACGCGGCCCTGATCAAGCGCGGCGAATACCTCGCGCGAGCGGGCGACTGTATCGCGTGCCACACCGCGAGCGGCGGCAAGCCGTTCGCGGGCGGGCTGAAATTCGATACGCCGATCGGCGGGATCTATTCGACGAACATCACGCCGGATCCGAAAACGGGCCTGGGCGGCTGGACGGTCGAGGACTTCACGCGCGCGGTGCGCGAGGGCGTGCGCAAGAACGGCGACACGATGTATCCGGCCATGCCGTTCCCGTCCTATGCACGCCTGACCGACGACGACATGAAGGCGCTGTACGCGTACTTCATGCACGGCGTCGCGCCCGTCGAGCACGAGAACCGCGCGGTCGACATCGTGTGGCCGCTGTCGATGCGCTGGCCGCTCGGGATCTGGCGCAAGATGTTCGCGCCGACGCCGAAGCCGTTCGACGCGGCGCCGTACACCGATCCGGTGGTCGCGCGCGGCGCGTATCTCGTGCAGGGTCTCGGCCACTGCGGCGCGTGCCATACGCCGCGCGCGGTGACGATGCAGGAGCGTGCGCTGACCGATGCCGGCGGCCTCGACTTCCTGGCCGGCGGCGCGGCGATCGACGGCTGGGTGCCGACGAGCCTGCGCGGGGAGCCGCGCACGGGCCTCGGCACGTGGACGGAAACCGAGATCGTGCAGTTCCTGAAGACGGGCCGCACGCTGCGTACGGCCGCGTTCGGCGGGATGACGGACGTGGTCGGTCACAGCATGCAGCACATGACCGACGACGACCTGAACGCGATCGCACGCTACCTGAAGACGCTGCCGCCGCGCGTGCAGGGCGAACAGCCGCACGTGTACGACGCGGCTGCCGCGAAGGCGCTGCAGACCGGCGACGCAAGCAAGCCGGGCGCGGCCGTCTATCGCGACAACTGCATGGCCTGCCACCGCAGCGACGGCCACGGCTACACGCGCGTGTTCCCGGCGCTCGCCGGCAACCCGGTCGTGCAGGGCGACGATCCGACTTCGCTGATCCACGTCGTGCTGGAAGGCAGTGCGCTGGAGGGCACGCGCACCGCGCCGTCGACCTTCACGATGCCGCCGTTCGGCTGGCGCCTGTCGGACCAGGAAGTCGCGGACGTGTCCAACTTCGTGCGCACGAGCTGGGGCAATACGGGTGCGCCGGTGACGGCCGCGCAGGTCGCGAAGGTGCGCAAGAGCGTGCCGTCGACCCGGCCGGAACCGCCGCCGGGCGCGCGGTTCCCGCAAGCGTCGCGCTGACGGGGCGGCGGGGCGCGAGCCCCGCCTGTCCGATGTGCTTCAAGGCGCCGCCGCCCCTGCGCGGCGCCGTTCATTTCGCCGGGGTTGCACCCCGCAGAGGCGCGCCAATACGTGAAATTTTCGCGGCGGCGCGCCATTTTTCCGCCTCATCCCTTATCCTTTCGTTCTTGAACCTTACTAAATAGTTACAAGAACTTCGGGAGGGGGGATGCCTCATGACGTCAGCCTGATTGCGTTGCTCGCGGCCGGTTTCGGTCTCGCGATGGTCTTCGGTTATTTCGCGTCGCTGTTGAAAATGCCGCCGCTCGTCGGCTATCTGCTCGCCGGGATCGTGATCGGCCCCGGCACGCCCGGTTTCGTTGGCGACCTGTCGCTCGCGCAGCAGCTCGCCGAAGTCGGCGTGATGCTGCTGATGTTCGGCGTCGGCCTGCATTTCTCGCTCGGCGATCTGCTCGCGGTGCGCAAGATCGCGCTGCCGGGCGCGATCGTCCAGATTACGGTGGCCACGCTGCTCGGCGGCGGGCTTGCGCTCACCTGGGGCTGGAGCGTCGGGGCGGCGCTCGTGTTCGGGCTGGCGCTGTCGGTCGCGAGCACGGTCGTGCTGCTGCGTGCACTCGAAGGGCGCGGGCTGGTCGAGACGGTCAACGGGCGCATCGCGGTCGGCTGGCTCGTCGTCGAGGATCTCGTGATGGTGCTCGTGCTGGTGCTGCTGCCGCCCGTCGCGGGGCTGCTCGGCGGCACGCCGCCCGGCGACGCGCACGCGGCCGGCGGCAGCGTATGGGGCACGCTCGGCGTCACGATGCTGAAGGTCGCGGCGTTCATCGCCTTGATGCTGGTGGTCGGCAAGCGCGTGTTTCCGCGCATTCTGTGGCTCGTCGCGCGCACGGGCTCGCGCGAGCTGTTCACGCTGTGCATGATCGCGGCCGCGGTCGGCATCGCGTTCGGCGCGGCGAAGCTGTTCGACGTGTCGTTCGCGCTCGGCGCGTTCTTCGCCGGGATGATGATGCGCGAGTCGGAATTCAGCCGGCGCGCGGCCGACGAGACGCTGCCGCTGCGCGACGCGTTCTCGGTGCTGTTCTTCATTTCGGTCGGGATGCTGTTCGACCCGAAGATCCTGCTCGCGGAGCCGCTGCACGTGATCGAGGTCGCGGCGATCGTCGTGATCGGCAAGACCCTCGCGGCGGTTGCGCTCGTGATCGCGTTCCGCTATCCGTTGAACACCGCGCTGACGGTTGGCGCGGGGCTCGCGCAGATCGGCGAGTTCTCGTTCATCCTCGCGGGGCTCGGCCGTGCGCTCGGGCTGCTGTCGGCCGAAGGGCAGAGCCTGATTCTGGCCGTCGCGCTGATCTCGATCGCGATGAACACGCTGCTGTTCGCGATGATCGATCCGGCGCTTGCGTGGATCCGCAAGCATTCGGCGTTCGCGCGCAAGCTCGAGGCGCGCGACGATCCGCTCGCCGCGCTGCCGATGTCGACACCGCAGACGCACCTGACCGGGCAGGTCGTGATCGTCGGCTACGGCAAGGTCGGCACGCGGATCGCACACGCGCTGGACGAGCGCGGCATCGCGTATGTCGTCGTCGAGCAGAATCGCGAGCTCGTCGAGAAGTTGCGCGAGGATGGCGTCGCGGCCGTGTCGGGCGACGCGATCGAGCCGATCGTGCTCGTGCAGGCACATATCGCGCGCGCCGGGATGCTGGTCGTCACGCTGCCCGATGTGTTCGACGTGCGGCAGATCGTCGAGATCTCGCGCACGCTGAACCCGACGCTCGAGGTCGTGCTGTGCACGAACAGCGGCGACGAGGCCGCGCTGCTGTCGAACGAGGGCATCGGCACCGTGTTCATGGGCGAGTCCGAACTCGCGCGCGGGATGACCGAGCACGTGCTCGGCAGGATGACGAAGCCGGCCGCGGCCGCTGCGCATTGACGGCGCGCGGCATCGCGCCGCGCATCGGGCAGGGCGCGGCGGCCTGGGCGGCCGCCGGCCCTGCGTGCTTCAGTTTCAGTAGAACGTCTCGAGCGTCAGTTCCTGCGCCATCACGCGATTGCCGGCCAGCAGGCCGCCATCGACGGGCAGCGCCACACCGGTGATGATCCGCGCGGCCGGCGAGCACAGGAACAGCGCGGCCTGCGCGACGTCGTCGGGCGTCGCGAAATCGTCGAGCGGATACCACTTCCTCAATTGCTCGAACACCTGCGGGTTGCGTTCCACGCGCGCTTCCCACGCGGGGGTCTTCACGGTGCCCGGCAGCACGATGTTCGCGCGCACGCCGTCGCGGCCGTATTCGATCGCGAGCGATTTCGTGTAGCTGATCAGTCCGGCCTTCGCCGCGCTGTACGCCGGATGCCCGAGCGCATGCACGCCGTTGACCGAACCGATGATCGCGATTGCGCCGCGTCCGCGTGCCCGCATGCCGGGCAGCACGGCTTCGACGCTCACGTAGGTGGCCGTCAGGTTCGCGTCGAGATCCGTGCGCCAGGTGGCGGGCGTCGTGTCGCGCAGCGTGGTCGAGGCAGCGGTGCCCGCGTTCGCGACGAGCACGTCGACTGGCGGATGCGATTCGAGCATCGAACGCAGCCGCTCGGCGTCGGTGAGGTCGTCGACAACCGGCGACACGCGCGCGTCGCCGAGCGTATCGAGAAAGCGGTCGAGCGCCGCGCGGTCGCGATCGAGCGCGAGCACGCGGTCGCCCGCTGCAAGGAAGGTGCGGCACAGCGCCTGGCCGATGCCGCCGGCGGCGCCCGTGACGAGGGTGGTGCGTGTCATGTCGGCTCCTTGCGCGGGTTCACAGGCCGAGCGCGGCGCGCGCCTGCTTTTCGTTGTCGCGCGTGATCAGCGTGCCGGACGTCAGCACGAGCGGTGGCGGCGCCTGGTTCTTCGTGATCCAGTCGTACATGTTGATGCTCGTCTGGTAGCCGTGCTGGCGCGGATTCAGCAGGATCGACCCGTAGAAGCCCGTCGGTTTCGGCTTTGCGAATTCGTTGAGCGCGACCTGGCTGCCGTTGATGCCGACCGCGACCATCGCGTCGGCGCCGATGCCGCGCCCCTCGGCGGCGCGTACCGCGCCGACCGTCGTGTCGTCGTTCGAGCCGAACGCGACCCAGCGCTTGAAGTTCGCATGCTTGGTGAGCGCGATGTTCGCCGCGTTGAACGCGCCTTCGGTGTCGGCGGTCATTTCGGGCGCGTCGATCACGTTCGCGGCCGGGAAGCCGGCCGCCTTGAGCGCGTCGACCGCGCCGGTCGTGCGCTCTTTCGCGGTCGGCAACTGGTCGTACGCGATCCGGATGATGCCGACCTCGGCCGGGTTCCAGCCACGCCGCTTCGTCTCGTCGGCAATCGCCTGGCCGACCTGCTGGCCGATCTTGTATGCGGAGATGCCCATGTGCGGCACGCCCGGGAGCGGTGCGCCGTGGCCGTCGACGAGCTGGTCGTCGACCGACATCAGCTTGATCCCCGCGCGCTTCGCTTTCGCCGCGATGCCGGGTCCGAGCTTCACGTCGGGTGCACAGATGATCACGCCTTGTGCCTTTTGCGCGGCGAGGCTGTCGAGCGCGGTCGACACCTTTTCGCCGCTCGGCGTCGCGATCTTGATCAGCGTGAAGTGCTTTTCCTTCGCCGCCTGCTCGGCGAAGCGCCATTCGTCCTGGAACCACGGATCGTCCGGCTGTTTGACGAGGAAGCCGATTTTCACGTCGGCCGGGTCGGCGGCATGGGCGGGCACCCCGCCGACCAGCGCCGCGCTCGCCATGGCCAGTGCGAGCGTCTTCCAGTGGAATCGCATGCGTCTCTCTCCTTTTTTGTAGTCGCGCACGCGGGCAGGGCTGCCCGGCACGCGGAAAAATTGTAGGAGGAGGCAGCGGGAACGCTCAAATGATGCGCGGCGTTCCTAGAAAGTGGGACGGTGCCCGGTGGCGGGGAGGTGTGAGGGGGCGACGAGGCTGTCGGGGCGTGACGCGCGCGCCGAGGGGGTGGCGCGTCGCACGGGCTGCGTCGATCACCCCGCCGCCGAGTGTGCCTGTGCCGGCGCTCTCGACGGCGCGGCAGTCTTCAGCGGCGCGGCCGACTTGGGCGCAGCGGCCGTCTTCGCCTGCGTCGCCGCCGCTTTCGGCGCAGCCACCGTTTTCTGCGGCGCAATAGCCTTCGCCGGCGGCGTCTTCTCGGGCTCGACCGGTGCGTCGGGCGGCACGCCGAGCAACTGCAGCGAGCCGCTCGTGACCGACGCGAACACCGGGCCGGCCACTGTGCCGCCGTAGTAGCCCTTGCCACGCGGCTCGTCGATCATCACCGCGACGATCAGGCGCGGGTTGCTCATCGGCGCCATCCCCGCGAACAGCGCGCGGTACTTGCCCTTCGCATAGGTCGCGCCGACCTGCTTGCGCGCGGTACCGGTCTTGCCGCCGATCCGGTAGCCATCGACGCGCGCGCGGCGCCCCGTGCCGCCTTCGCCGACTGCCATCTCCAGCATCGAGCGGATCGACGCCGCCGTTTGTGCCGACGTCACGCGGTGGCCGCGATGTGCGTCGATCGTCTGCTGGTCGGTGCCGTTCTTCAGCAGCGACACGGGGTGCAGCGTGCCGTCGCCCGCATAGGCCGTGTAGGTTTGCGCGATCTGCAGCAGCGACATCGACAGGCCGTAGCCGTACGCCATCGTCGCCTGTTCGATCGGCCGCCAGCGCTTGTAGCCGCGCAACCGGCCCGACGCGACGCCCGGGAACGTCAGTTCCGGCGCGCGGCCGATCCCGTATTCCTGGTATTTGTTCCAGATCGTTTCGGCGGGCAAGTTCAGCGCGAGCTTCGCGAGCGCGACGTTACTCGACTTCTGCAGGGCCTGCGAGACCGTCAGCGAGCCGTGGTTCGACGTGTCGTGGATCACGGCCGGGCCGATCTTGTAGGTGCCCGGCGACGTGTTGATGATCGTGTTCGGGGTGACCTTGCGCTCGTCGATCGATAGCGCAACGACGAGCGGCTTGATCGTCGAGCCCGGTTCGAACGTGTCGATCACCGCGCGGTTGCGCAACTGCTGGCCGGTGAGGCGCGCGCGGTCGTTCGGGTCGAAAGTCGGGTAGTTCGCGAGCGCGAGGATCTCGCCGTTCTGCGCGTCGAGCACCACGACGCTGCCGGCCATCGCGTTGTTCTCGACCACGGCCGCCTTGAGCTGGCTGAACGCGAGCTGCTGGATGCGGCGGTCGATCGTCAGTTCGATCGTCGCGCCGTGCTGCGCCGGGACGAGCGGGCGCGTGTCCGACACGATGCGGCCGAGCCGGTCGCGAATCACCTCGCGTTGCCCGGACGTGCCCACCAGGCGTGCATTCGCCGCGAGCTCGACGCCTTCCTGGCCCTTGTCCTCGATGTTCGTGAAGCCGACCACGTGCGCGGCCGATTCGCCTTCCGGGTAGAAGCGCTTCGAATCGGCGATCTGCGTGATGCCGTCGATCGCGAGCTTGTCGAGCTTGCCCGCGGTGTCCGCGTCGACCTGCCGCTTGAGCAGCACGAACGTCTTGTCGTTGCCGAGGCGCCGCTTGACCTCGACGAGCGGCATGTCGAGCAGCTTCGAGATCTGCGGGTAGTCGGTGTCGGCAACCTGCTTCGGGTTCGCCCAGATTTCATAGGTCGACAGGCTGACGGCGAGCATCGCGCCATTGCGGTCGACGATGCTGCCGCGCGTCGCGTCGAGTTCGATCGTGCGCTGGTAGCGCTTCTGTCCCTGGCCGACGTAGAACTCCTTGTTCGCGACTTGCACCCAGAAGGCGCGGCCGATCAGCGCGGCGAACGCCAGGAACACGATGATCACG
This sequence comes from Burkholderia sp. Ac-20349, assembly GCF_017104865.1. Taxonomy (NCBI): domain Bacteria; kingdom Pseudomonadati; phylum Pseudomonadota; class Betaproteobacteria; order Burkholderiales; family Burkholderiaceae; genus Burkholderia; species Burkholderia sp. Ac-20349. The sequence goes on along the minus strand of NZ_JAAGPM010000045.1, from coordinate 32,189 downwards.
ATCAGCTTCGAGCGCCACATCGGCAGGCGCGACGCGAGCATGGGGTTCTTGGTCGCGGCCGCGTACGGATCGGCGGGGTGGGTCTTCTTTTTCACGCTCATGCAATGGCCGGGTCGGGCCGCCGAAGGGCGGCTAGTCAGTCTGAATAATGGGATTGTAATAAATGAGTAAACACCGTGTGGGGAAAGTGTGTTCCGGCCCCGAGAAAAAGCGCGTGTCGGTGCGCCGGCAAGGGGCGGAATCGGGGAGGAAAGGCGGGGGATACGGCACTGCACCGACACGACGCAGCCGGCGATGCAAGGCGGGCGATTCGCTGCGTGTCGATCCGGGCGTGCGATTTCGGGGATAGCCGATGCCGGCCGTCCCCGGTGTGCGATCAATTGCCCGGATCGCGGTTATTTATTTGAACCGGAAAATGAAAACGCCCCGATATGGGGCGCCGTTAATGCTGAATATCGAAATGAATATCGTTGAAACCGGAATAAACCCGAAAACCGCAGACGAATTACATCGATAATTTCTATCGGGCGACGGAAATGAATTCCTGGTATTCCGGCTCGCTGGTGCAGCGATCGACGGCCTGCAGCCGCCACGCGCCGGGGTGATCGCCGGCGAGTACGGCGGGGCCCTGTTCGCGCTGCGTTGCATCGAACGACAGTCCCTTCAGCTGGCACACGGCATTCCCGCCGTCGGCCGCGCAGAGCGCCATCGCGCCCTCGACATCGCGAACCTTGCCCCAGGTCGGAAGATCCATGCCCTGATGTGCCTCGCGCGACCACAGCCCCTCGTCGGTATCGACCCACAGTACCGCGAAGGAATGCCGGGTTGCCGATTCGCTGCCATTAATCCGAATGGTGAGGCGCATTGTGATCGTCTCCTAAAAAAATTGACACATTCGACCGTTTTGACTTGAACAGTCTAGATAGACTGGTGTGAAACGCAAGTGATAAACCGCAATAAATCCGTATTGAGTTCATTGCGGTTTCAGATGGAACGACGTCTGACGATTCACGGTTATTCCGGTGGCGCGCGCAAACACGCGCGCACCGGCGATCGCGGCGCCGACGGGGGCCGGGGCGATCATCGAGACATGGGATGACCTCGTCGCGAGGCGCGTCGATCTGTCGCGCGCGGCCGGCCGCGGAAACCGGGCCGACCGAGGCGGCACGGCACCGTCGGAAGGCGGCCCGATCGGATGTTGCGGCGTTTTGACGGCGCGGCCGGGACGACAGACTCCGACAATCGCGTACAAATCGGCACACTTTCACGAAACTTTCGGGACAGACTTGCCTGCGGTCGGGCCCCACACTGGGATCTTCCCGATCCAGTGCCGCGGACGCCCGTCCTCGGCGGCTGCCGCCGCCTCGTGCCAGAGACGCGATCGACGCGATCGCGGGCCGCACGCCCGATCGGGACTGCCGGGGCGCGCGTCAGGCCCCGGCCCGGCCGGTGAGCCGTGCGCAGCCCGCAACCGCGGGCGTCGCGCCGCCCGGCCGACTCTTCGAAGGAGACTATCGTGCTGATCTGGAAAACCGCGTTGTCGCTCAACTGGCGGACGAGCCTCGTGTCGCCGGCCAGCGCACCGGTCGCGGCGGCGAACGTCGGGCGGCTGGTGCTGACCGGCGCAACCGGCTTCATCGGCAGTACCGTGCTGACGGCGCTCGTCAATGCGGGGCTGCTCGACCGCATCGTCTGCGTCGTGCGTGCGCAGGATCGCGGCCACGCCGTCGCGCGGCTGCGCGAGGCGGCGCTGCGAGCGGGGCTGGCGCCGTACTGGGCGTCGCGCCTGACCGATGCGAACGTGATCGTCGGTGCGCTCGGCGACGTATGGCAGGGCGCCGACGCGTCGCGCCTCGCCGCCGCGACGCACGTGATTCATTGCGCGGGCCATGCGTCGCCGGCCGACGGCGCACACCTGCGGGCCGACATCGCCGATGCGGTGCGCTTCGCCGAACGCTTCGCACGGGCGCCGCGCCTGCAGCGCTTCGTGTATGTCGGCACCGCCTACGCGCATGCGGGCCGCGGCGGGATCGTGCAGGAAGAGACGGCGGGCGACGCGGCGAACGACGTCGCGCACGACGAGGAAGGCCTGCCGGGCGCGGTGCTCGCGGCGGACTACCTGCACGCGAAGGCGCAGACCGAGCAGCGCCTGCGCGCGCTCGGGCTGCCGCTCGTCGTGGTGCGGCCGTCGCATGTGGTCGGCCACACGGTGCTCGGTACGCGGCCCGCGCCGAATTCGTTCTGGATGTTCCGCCTGGCGCATGCCGCGCGCCGCTTCACCGCGCGGCCGATGACGCGTATCGATATCGTGTCGGTGGACGACGTGGCGCGCGCGACGATGCTGCTGGCCGTCAAGCCGACGCTCGCACACGACCTGTATCACGTGTCGGCCGGCGACGAGGCGCCGCAGGTCGCGCAGATCGTGCGTGCGATGGACGAGGCGGCAGGGATGACCGGCGCGCCGCGCTACGCGGCGTGCGCGCCGGCCGAGTTGCCGCTGGTGGTGCGCGATGTGCTCGGGCGGACCGATCCGGCCCTCGAGCGCGTGATCGGCCGGGCGCTGCAGCGTTGCGGGGAATTCGCGACGGTCGATCGCGTGTTCGACAACCGCCGCGTGCGCGACGAAATCGATTTCGAGCCGTTGCCGTTCATCGACTACGTCGAGGAGTGCATGCGCACGTCGCGCGGCGTGGCCGTGACCGAGCTGATGCGCGGCGCGGTGCACTGATCGCCCGCGCTGCACTGGCCCCCGTTTCCGCCGCTGGCGGGAGCGGGGGCTGTCATTACGTGTTGCCGCCGAGCTCGATGAGCCGGTCGAGCGCGCGATAGATGTCTTCGAGGCCGTCCTGGCCGAACCGCGACTCGAGTTGCTGGTACTGCTCGTCGATCCGCGGACCGATTTCCGTGACCAGTTTCCTGCTTTGCGGCGTCAGGCTGACCAGCAGCCGGCGCTGATCTTCCTGCGCGCGCGTGCGCGTGATCAGGCCGTCGCGCTCCATCCGTTCCAGCACGCCGGTGAGGCTCGGGCTGAGGATGCAGCAGCGTCGCGCGATCTGTCCCGCTTCGAGTGCATGCGCCGGTTCGCCGTCGAGCACGCGGATGATCCGCCATTGCTGTTCGGTCAGCGCGAATTCCTTGAGAATGGGGCGAAACAGACCCATCAGCGTTTCGCGGGCCTCGAGCAGCAGCATGGCCAGGTTGCGATGGTCGAGCGTACGGTTCATCGGGGTGAGCAGTGGACGGGGACGCATCAATCTTAACAGCCGCCGGTAGTGAATTTCGCATATCAGGGTAATCGAGGTTGCCAGCGCCCGATTGTTTACTTAAGATGTTAACTATTGACGATGCGCCGCGACGCGCGGCAGGGGAATGACGCATGGAGCTGTCTTGCACGACCGCCGCGGCGCCGCCGTTGCCGGTTGCCATCGGTACTGTCTACGGTGCGCTGCTCAACGAGCGCGCGGCGCTCGACGCGCTCGGCGATGCCGTGAACGCGCCGCCTTACGGCCGCCCGCCGCAGGCGCCGATCCTGTACATCAAGCCCGCCAATACGCATGCGGCCGACGGCGCGGCCGTCGTCGTGCCGGCCGGCGTCGACGCGCTGGAGATTGGCGCGTCGGTAGCCGTGGTGTTTTCGCGCCGCGCGACCCGCGTGCCGGCTGAACGGGCGCTCGACTACGTGCGCGGCTTCACGCTCGCGAGCGACGTGTCGGTGCCGCATCCCGATTACTACCGTCCGGCCGTGCGCTTCAAGTGCCGCGATGGTTTCTGCCCGCTGGGCCCGACCATCGTGCCGGCCGCCGCGCTGGGCGATGTCGACGCGATCGGTCTGACCGTGCGGATCGATGGCGAGGTTGCCGTGTCTGCCTCGACTGCCACGCTGATTCGCCCGGTGCGCGAGCTGATCGCCGACGTGACGGCCTTCATGTCGTTCGACGCGGGTGATGTCCTGCTGCTCGGCGTCGCGGGCGGGGCACCGCGCGCCCGCGCGGGCAGCACGATCGAGATCGCCGCCGCCGGCATCGGCACGTTGCGGCACACGCTGATCGCGGAGGAAGCACGATGAAAACCGCACGCGTCATTTACAACGGCGCCCTGCATGCGGCCGAACCGGCCGACGACGGCGCGATCCGCCTCGATACGGGGCGCGTCGTCGCTGAGGAGGGGGTCGAATGGCTGCCGCCCGTCGCGCCGCGCACGACGTTCGCGCTCGGCCTCAACTATGCCGACCACGCGAAGGAACTCGCGTTCAAGGCGCCGAGCGAGCCGCTGATCTTCCTGAAGGGGCCGAACACGTTCATCGGCCACCGGTCGCGCACCGTGCGCCCGGCGGATGCGACCCACATGCATTACGAGTGCGAGCTGGCTGTCGTGATCGGCCGTCCGGCGCGCAACGTGAGCCGTGCGCAGGCGATTGACTACGTAGCCGGTTACACGGTCGCGAACGACTACGCGATCCGCGACTATCTCGAGAACTACTACCGCCCGAACCTGCGCGTGAAGAACCGCGACACCTGCACGCCGCTCGGGCCGTGGTTCGTGAACCGCGACGAGATCGGCGACGCGGGCGACCTGACGCTGCGCACGACGGTGAACGGCCAGGAGACGCAGCGCGGCAGCACGCGCGACATGATCTTCGACGTGCCGGCGCTGATCGAGCACATCAGCGGCTTCATGACGCTCTCGCCGGGCGACCTGATCCTGACCGGCACGCCCGAGGGGCTGGCGGATACGAAGCCGGGCGACGAGGTCGTCACCGAGATCGAAGGGATTGGCCGGCTCGTGAACACGATCGTCGGCGAAGCAGACTACTATCGCGCCGGCTGAGCCCGTCGCCCAAGGAGAGAGCATGACCATCAAGCACTGGATCGACGGCCGCGAAGTCGAAAGCCGCGAGACGTTCACGACGCTGAATCCCGCGACGGGCGACGTGATCACCGACGTCGCATCGGGCGGCGAGGCCGAAGTCGACGCGGCCGTGCGCGCCGCGAAGGAAGCGTTTCCGAAATGGGCGAACACGCCCGCCAAGGAGCGCGCGAAGCTGATGCGCAAGCTCGGCGAGCTGATCGAGAAGAACGTGCCGATGCTCGCGGCGCTCGAGACGCAGGACACCGGCCTGCCGATCGCGCAGACGAGCAAGCAGCTGATCCCGCGCGCGTCGGAGAACTTCAACTTCTTCGCGGAAGTGTGCGTGCAGATGAACGGCCGCACCTATCCGGTCGACGACCAGATGCTGAACTACACGCTGTACCAGCCGGTCGGCGTGTGCGCGCTGGTGTCGCCGTGGAACGTGCCGTTCATGACCGCGACGTGGAAGACGGCGCCGTGCCTCGCGCTCGGCAACACGGCCGTGCTGAAGATGTCCGAACTGTCGCCGCTGACGGCCGACCAGCTCGGCCGCCTCGCGCTCGAAGCCGGCATCCCGCCCGGCGTGCTGAACGTCGTGCAGGGCTACGGCGCGACGGCCGGCGATGCGCTGGTGCGCCATCCGGACGTGCGTGCGGTGTCGTTCACCGGCGGCACCGTCACCGGCAAGCGGATCATGGAGCGCGCCGGTCTCAAGAAGTATTCGATGGAACTCGGCGGCAAGTCGCCGGTGCTGATTTTCGACGACGCGGATTTCGACCGCGCGCTCGATGCGTCGCTGTTCACGATCTTCTCGATCAACGGCGAACGCTGCACGGCCGGCTCGCGGATCTTCGTGCAGCGCACGATCTACGACCGCTTCGTGCAGGAATTCGCGCGCCGCGCGAACAACCTGATCGTTGGCGATCCGTCCGATCCGGCCACGAATCTCGGCGCGATGATCACGCGCCAGCACTGGGAGAAGGTCACGGGCTATATCCGCATCGGCGAGCAGGAAGGCGCGCGCGTGGTCGCGGGCGGCGCGGACAAGCCGGCGGGCCTGCCCGACCATCTGCGCAACGGCAACTTCGTGCGGCCGACCGTGCTGGCCGACGTCGACAACCGGATGCGCGTCGCGCAGGAAGAAATCTTCGGGCCGGTCGCGTGCCTGATCCCGTTCGAGGACGAGGAGGAAGGGCTGCGGCTCGCGAACGACACGTCGTACGGCCTGGCTTCGTACATCTGGACGCAGGATGTCGGCAAGGTGCATCGCCTCGCGCGCGGCATCGAGGCCGGGATGGTGTTCGTGAACAGCCAGAACGTGCGCGATCTGCGCCAGCCGTTCGGCGGCGTGAAGGAATCGGGCACCGGGCGCGAGGGCGGCGAGTACAGTTTCGAAGTGTTCGCGGAGATCAAGAACGTGTGCATCTCGATGGGTTCGCACCACATTCCGCGCTGGGGCGTGTAACGGGCGCGGGTCGTCTGGCAGCACGCATGATTCCTTAGCCGGCACGCCGGCCAAGCATGGGGCTGGAGTAACCGCTAAAGCGCTAACTCCAGCCGACCGCGAAGCATGGGGCTGGAGTAACCGCTAAAGCGCTAACTCCAGCCGACAGGAGACTTGAACGATGGGCAAACTGTCCCTCGCCGCGAAGATCACGCACGTGCCGTCGATGTACCTGTCGGAATTGCCCGGCAGGCATCACGGCTGCCGCGAAGCGGCGATTCGCGGCCATCAACTGATCGGCGAGCGCTGCCGCGCGCTCGGCGTCGACACGATCGTCGTGTCGGACGTGCACTGGCTCGTCAACGCCGGCTATCACGTGAACTGCAATGCGCAGTTCTCGGGCACGTACACGAGCAACGAGCTGCCGCATTTCATCCGCGACATGCAGTACGCGTATCCGGGCAACCCGGCGCTCGGCCAGTTGATCGCCGAGACGGCCAGCGAGCGCGGGATCGCAACGCGCGCGCACGAGATCGACAGCCTCGAACTCGAATACGGCACGCTCGTGCCGATGCGCTACATGAACGCCGACCAGCACTTCAAGGTCGTGTCGATCGCCGGCTGGTGCATGTGGCATCAGCTCGACGAAAGCCGGCGCTTCGGCGAGGCGCTGCTCGAAGCGATCGAGAAGAGCGATTCGAACGTCGCGTTCCTCGCGAGCGGGTCGCTGTCGCATCGCTTCAACGACAACGGCAGCCCCGAGGAATCGATCCACCAGATCAGCCGCGAATTCTTCCGGCAGGTCGACCTGCGCGTGGTCGAGCTGTGGAAGCAGGGCGATTTCAAGACGTTCTGCGCGATGCTGCCCGAGTACAACACGCATTGCCACGGCGAAGGCGGGATGCACGACACCGCGATGCTGCTCGGCTTGCTCGGCTGGGATCGCTACGATAAACCCGTCGAGATCGTCACCGACTATTTCGCGAGTTCGGGTACCGGGCAGATCAATGCGATCTTTCCGTTGTCCTGAGCACTACGCCACGCATTCGACAGGAGACTCGCCATGCCCCATATCGTCGTCGAATACACCGCGAACATCCGCGACGACGCGCGCATTCCCACGCTACTGCGCACGATCAACGAAACGCTGATCGCGCAGGGCGGCGTGTTCCCGACGGGCGGCATCCGCTCGCGCGCGATCGAGCTGCACGACTACTGCGTCGCCGACGGCACGGAGGACGACGCATTCGTTCACGTGACGCTGAAGATCGGCTCGGGCCGCACCGACGCGCAGAAGAAGGCCGCGTGCGACGCGCTGTTCGACGCGATCAAGGCGCATTTCGCGGCGCTGTACGCGAAGCGCTACCTTGCGCTGTCGATGGAACTGACCGAGTTCAGCGAAAGCGGCTCGTACAAGCACAACAACATCCATGCCCGCTACAAGCGGGCCGGCTGAACCCCATTCCCGATCCGACCATGCTCGAACCCGCCATCATCGACCAGCTCGCGCAGCGTCTGCACGACGCCGAGCGCGAACGCAAGCAGATCCGCCAGATCTCGCTCGACCATCCCGACATCACGATCGACGACGCGTATGCGATCCAGCGCGCGTGGGTGGCCCTCAAGCTCGCGGAAGGCCGCACGCTGAAGGGCCACAAGATCGGCCTCACGTCGAAGGCGATGCAGAACACGTCGCAGATCGACGAGCCCGACTACGGCGCGCTGCTCGACGACATGTTCTTCGCCGACGGCGGCACGATTCCGACTGGCCGCTTCATCGTGCCGCGCGTCGAGGTCGAGCTCGCGTTCGTGCTCGGCAAGCGGCTGACGGGCCCGGACTGCACGATCTTCGACGTGTACGACGCGGTTGACTATGTGGTGCCCGCGCTCGAGATCATCGACGCGCGCAGCCAGTCGATTGACCCCGACACGAAGCGTCCGCGCAAGGTGTTCGACACGATCGCCGACAACGCGGCGAACGCGGGCGTCGTGATCGGCGGGCGGCCCGTGAAACCGCAGGACGTCGACCTGCGCTGGGTCGCGGCGATCATGTCGCGCAACGGCGTGGTCGAGGAAACGGGCGTCGCGGCCGGCGTGCTGAACCATCCGGCGAACGGCGTTGCGTGGCTCGCGAACCGGCTAGCGCGCTTCGACGTCGCGCTGGAGCCGGGGCAGATCGTGCTTGGCGGCTCGTTCACGCGGCCGTGCGCAGCGCGGCCGGGCGACACGTTCAGCGTCGACTACGGCCCGCTCGGGACGATCCAGTGCTACTTCGAATGAGGTGAGCGAACGATGCAGATGCCTTCGAATGTCTTCAAGGCCGCGCTCGCGCGCGGCGAGGCGCAGATCGGGCTGTGGCTCGGGCTCGCGAATCCGTACAGCGCCGAGGTGGTTGCGGGCGCCGGGTTCGACTGGTTGCTGATCGACGGCGAGCACGCGCCGAACACGGTGCCGACGATCCTCGCGCAACTGCAGGCGATCGCGCCGTATCCGTCGCATCCGGTCGTGCGCGTGCCGTGGAACGATCCGGTGATCGTCAAGCAGGTGCTCGATCTCGGCGCGCAGACGTTGCTCGTGCCGATGGTGCAGAGCGCGGATGAAGCGCGCGCGGCGGTGGCGGCGACGCGTTATCCACCGCATGGCATTCGTGGTGTCGGCAGCGCGCTGGCGCGTGCGTCGCGGTGGAATCGTGTCAGCGATTACCTGCATCGCGCGAATGACGAGATGGCCGTGCTCGTGCAGGTCGAGACGCGGGCGGGGCTTGATGCGATCGATGCGATTGCGCGGGTCGAAGGTGTGGACGGCGTGTTCATCGGCCCGGCGGATCTGGCCGCAGATCTTGGGCATCTCGGCAATCCGGGGCATCCGGATGTGCAGGCGGCAATCGACGGCGCGATCCGGACGATCAAGGCGGCCGGCAAGGCACCGGGGATCCTGAGCGCGGATGAGGCAGCCGCGCGGCGTTATCTGGAAGCGGGGGCGCTGTTCGTCGCGGTCGGCGTGGATACGACACTGCTGGCGAGGAGTGCGGAGCGGTTGGCTGCGCAGTTCAAGGGGAAGGGCGGCGAGGCCGTGAAGAAGGGGGACGGGACGTATTGACGAACCGGTAGCGGCTGGCGGTTTCCGCCTGCTGATGCGGCACACCCATCCGTCGCGGTGCGAACCCGCCTCCATATACCCCCCCGGCGTCATCCCCAACGCCCGCCGGACCATGTCGATGAACGCGCTCGCATTGTCGTACCCGGGATCGAGCGCGATCGTCGTCACCGGCGCGACATCGGCAATCCTTTCCAGCGCCCGCAGCAGCCTGGCCTGCTGACGCGACTGCGCGAACGTCAGCCCCGACTCGGTGACGAAGCGGCGATACGTCGTCCGCGGGCTGATGCCAGCCCATCCCTCCAGCTACCGGCTGTCCACGAGGTTCGTGGCCTGCGCGTTGACGATCTTCATGGGCCGTTGGTTCTGCGGCCGCGTGCGCCACAGCATCCCGGATCGTGCGAGGTCTCGCCAACCTCAATGCTGCACTGATCTGAGGACGGTTAGAATCGCGCTGGAGAACCCATCTCATGCCAATGAAAAAGAGTGCGCTCGTGACGGCCGCCATTGCAACGCTGAGTCAGCGAAGCGTGGCCATCGATAGGGCGTAAGTGCAGCTGAAGTGGCTGATATCCCTGCGGTGAATCTGAGTAACCGAGCATTTGAATTGCCTCATGGCGATGCTATTTAATACATCGGCCATCCGAAAGATAGGCCAGATACATTCAGGCGCAGGAATCGACGGATGAGCAAGAATCAAGACATCCAACATGCAGGTACGCAACCGATGACCGGGTTTGTGTTGCTGTTCGTCGACTGCCTGTGGGCCACGATGCCGTACCGTTCGGTCTCCGCGTCAAATGGTGGCGGTATCGGTGGCACTGACGAGTCGGGCCGCGCATGAAAATTTTGATTGATGCATTGCGCTTCTCGCTCGCCGCTTTACTGCTCGTCACCACGGCGCATGCAGGCGTCCTGACTTCCGTTGGTCATCAGTGGACCACTGCTACGTCTGATCTCCCACGCGACGAAAAACTGCCGCTCTTCGATCCACATCGAAAAGACTTCACCTGCGTAGTTGAGGCACAACGGGTGCCTCCAGTGGATCCACAGGCGGACATGTGGTTTCAGCAAGCGTTGACCTTGGACGATCCGGCCGTACCCGCTGACAACATCGACTATGCGAAGGTGTATCAGCTCTATCTACAGGCCGCTGGAAGAAACCACTGGAAGGCGATGCTGAACCTCGCATCGCTGATTTTGAGCAATCGTTCCGGCGTACCGGAACACGATCCCGAAGCCGCGATTCAGTGGGTCGAGAAGGCCATGAGGCTCGATATTCCCGATGCATACGACCGGATGGGCGTATATCACCTCGACGGGGTGGTCAAGGGCGGCGGTGCAAGCAAGGCGTACGCATTTTTCCAGCGAGCAGCCGATCTGGGGAGTCCGGCCGCGATGGCTTTCCTTGGCTACAAGCTGGCCGCGTCTTACGACAATCCCGGTGAGGGTTTCTGGGCCAACCAGGCGGTGGGAACCCGGATGCTCGAATGTGCGCTGGCACAGGGATATGGCGATGCCGCAGAGAAACTGGGTTTGATCTACGCCCGTCCCAATACGCTCGAGGCAAAACGCCGTGCACTGAACGTCTTGCATGAAGGCGTCAAGCTGGGAAGCGCCAAATGTGCCGATAGCCTTGCGGCGGAATTCGACGGGATGGACCTCGACAATGGCACCAACCTGGTCGGCCATATCGACAAGGCACGTGCAAGACGCTATGGCAAAGTCGCCGATGTCCTGAAGCTTTACGATGGGCGATTGAAGCTTCCCAACCTGGACAAGATATTGCCCATGCCGCCAGCGCCGCTCCCCAAATGGAACGGCGATATACAAACGCTGATCAATACCGCGAAGGCGGTCACTTAGCCGACGAGGCGACCAAGAGCGACGCCGCGCACGCGATGAGGTTTCGAACGCGCGTCAAGTCGCATTGGGTCAACGCCGGTCAGAAAGCAGTTCGAGGAAGCAAGTTGATTCGCTCAATGAAAAACGTACCAGCGCGCCGCAGCACGCGACCAGCAGCCATGCCGGTGCGGTTTCTGGCTGCGCTCGCGTTAGGCGTGCTGGTGGCCGGCTGCCATCAGGAGGCGTCGCAGGCAGGCGCTGCCGCGCAGGTGGTGCCTGCCGCCAGCGCGGTCGAGAATCCGGCGTCGGTCAGCGGATTGAATTACGCATCGTATGGGGTTGGAAGTTTCTCCATCACGGATTCCGAGGGTCGAAGCGGGGGAGGTCCGAACATCGCACCGGTTGGCAAGACCGGGGAACCGAGTGGGGGTGGCTCCGAATCGTGCTGCGTCTATGTGCCGGAGAAGTGGCGTGACGGCATGACGGTGCACGTGCGTTGGGAGCGTGACTCGCACCCATACGACGCCAACGACCGTAGCGGCGACCAATGGCTCGAAGCCGTGGCAAAAGTGCCGCCGTATGGACCCACGCAGTACAACTTCGTGGTGCAGTTCCTCGAGGACGACCGGATTCGCGTCCGCGTCGACGACGGCAGTTCGCTGGACAAGCCGGCCAGCAACGATCCGTATGTCGTTCAGGGTGTGCTCGACGCCACGGCGAACGCGCAGATGCAGGCGCTGCGCGTTCGCGACAAAGCGGCCGAGGCATACGACCGGCAACTGCAAGAAAGGGTGGATAAGGCGTTGAATCACGAGGCGGGCAAATGAGCCTGATCCAATAGCGGAAGTGCATGCCGGAGGCCAGGTCGTCCTGGCGAAGCGAAGCAGGCGTGGAGCGAGGGGCGTGCCAAAGCCGTTGATCCGAAGAGGGGCTGCATGGGCTATGACTGACTTCCGCCAAAAGAGGAACTTGGTGACGACCTATCCGAAATGCTGGTGATGTCACTCGTTCGCCAGAAATTCTTGTTGGCTAGCGATCAATGACGCGCCACATGCGGTTTTCATCCCGTCCAGCGCTACCGCGCGGCCTTCGATCGTGTACTGGCTCGAGCCTTGAACGATTGGATAAGCGCCGTTGCACTTCGGACACGAGACAATGTGGCCGACGCCAGATGCGGACCTGCCGTTCAAATTCGAGAGTCCAAAGCCTTGGAGCACCATACCGCCGTGATCCGTTGTGTCGCCTTTGCGGATGATGGCCTTCATAGTGAGGGATGCATCCGTCCAGAAATGAAATCCGACAATATCGTTCGATTGCCTGGCAGGAGCGTCGAGGTAGATGCTCGATGCCATGAAATCGGTATCGAAGTTGCGAAGCAGATCTATTTGCCCGTTTTCAGGAGGTGAATTATTTCGGTGTTTTTGCTGATCTCAGCAACGTCCAGAGGCGTTTGGTCGAATTCATTCTTCAATTGCTTCTTGGCTCCGCATTTCAGAAGAAATTTAACCGATTCTACTTGCTTCATCATAGCTGCCTGATGAAGCGGTGTATTGCCCAAGTCACCTACAATGTTCACATCGGCGCCAGCATCAATCAGCACTCTCATATCGTCAATGGCACACTTGCGCGCGGCAAGATGCAAGAGAGTATCGTCCACCGCTCCTCGTTGATTTGGGTCGGTCAGTTCAAGGCCCAAAAATTCAGGGTGGGTCTTGTACTTCTCAAAAACAGATTTCAGTTGCTCTTTTGAGGACATTTTGGCGTGCATTTCCTATTGTGATCATCCTTCAGATTCTGAAGGCGATTTTTCCAACCGGTAAGCTTTTGGTCATGCCGCCCTGGTAGCCACTTTTGATCCCATGCCTCGTACAATTTAATGCACTTCTCGGCATGGTCGATTTGTCGAGAACGTGTCGAACAGTCGTTACTGCCAGGAGGAGGCGTATCACAGAAGCCTTTAGCATATTGGTCGAGCCGTGCGGCGACAATCGGTGATTCACCGTCATGCCGCCGCGCGTGGGGCCAAAAGACAGCCCCGTGCGACACACGCCCGCCGCATCCGGCTCAGAACCGCTGCTGAATCCCCGCCGTCACCCCGACTTGCGTGGTGCCGTACCCGTTGACATCGCGCGATACGCCGACCTTCTGCCCGTGCTGCCCGATCGCAAACGCACCGGCCGCGTACAGCACCGTGCGCTTCGACAGTGCGTACTGCGCGCGCATCGACACGAGCGTCGGATCGGCGTCCGTGCCGCCCTTGATGTTCTGGTGATACACGGCGCCGATCAGCGAGAACGTCGGCGTGAACTGGTACGAGCCGCCGAGCCAATACATGTCGCTCAGCTGGTTCGCGGTGCTCGTGCGATACGCGCGCTTGTAGTTCCGATAGCCCGCCATCGTCTTCAGGTTGCCGAAGTCGTAGCTCAGGCCGGCATGAATCCCCTGGATGTAGTTGACCGGATCGGCCGGCGTCACGCTGTCGGACGCGCCATTCTGACGGTCGAACGCGACCACTGCCGCGAACGGGCCGCCCTCGTAGCCGATCGCCGCATCGTACTTCGAACTGGTCTTCACGCTGCCCGGCACGTTGCCGAAGCCGTACATCGCGCCGAACTTGAAGCCGCTGAATTCGCCGTCGTAGCGCACCGCGTTCGACGAGCGCGTGAACATGCCGTCCTTGCGGCCGCCGGTGGCCATCGACGACGTCGCCCACGAGTAGTTCTGCGCATACCCCATCGGGTCGAACGGCAGCATGTAGTCGTAGGTGACGGTGAAGTTGCGGCCGAGCGAGATCTCGCCCCACTTGCCTTTCAGGCCGACGGTTGCGCGGCGCCCGAAGATCGAATCGGGGCCGTCGTCGGACGCGCCGTTTGCGAGATCGATCCCGCTTTCGAGACGGAACACGGCCTTCAGCCCGCCGCCGAGATCCTCGACGCCGCGCAGGCCCCAGCGCGACGTGTTCTTGTTGCCGGACTTGAGCTTGTACGAATTGCCGCCTTGCGGCGCCGCGTGGTTGGCGAACTCGATGCCGGCATCCATGATCCCGTACATCGTGACCGACGACTGTGCGTGTGCTGCGCTTGCCGCGAGGCTGGCGACGGCGGCCGAGCCGGTCAGGACGGCGGCGCGAAGGGAACGTTCTGCGCGTGACTTCATTGACGGTGTCTCCTTGGTTCTTGTGAGTGGGTGAAACGGGGTGAAGCGAATGCGGCGCGCAGCACGCCGCGGCGGACGCGGGGGAGGCGTCCGCCGGACCTGCGTGTCATCGGTTGGCGGGATGCGCGCGACGTGCATGCGCGGCGGCGAGCGGGCCGCCGCGCGGGTCAGCCCGCTTTCGCGAACGCCCAGCAGTCGTTGGTCGGGAATTCGATCCAGTGCTTGCCCGCTGCGCGCGGCATGTGGCCGAACGCGCGCAGGCGCATGTCGCCGCAATGGAACAGGTATTCCCAGCGGTCGCCGAGATACATCGACGTGACGAGATCGGCTTGCAGCCGGTTCGCGCCCGGGCCGTCGGCGACCTGCACGCGTTCGAGGCGGATCACGGCCTGTGCGTCCTGGCCCGGCGCGAGCGTGTCGCGTGCAAGTGCGCGGATTTCCCAGCCGTCGCCCGCGAGCGTCACGCATTCACCATCGATCGCCGCGACGCGCGCATCAATCCGGTTGTTGCTGCCCATGAACTCGGCCGTGTACAGCGAGCGCGGTGCGCCGTACAACTCGGCCGGCGTGCCTTCCTGCTCGATGCGGCCGTTGCGCAGCAGCAGGATGCGGTCGGACATCGCCATCGCCTCGGTCTGGTCGTGCGTCACGCACAGGGCCGACAGCCCGAGCGACACGATCAGCTCGCGCAGCCAGGCACGCGCTTCTTCACGCAGCTTCGCGTCGAGGTTCGACAGCGGCTCGTCGAGCAGGATCACCGGCGGGTTGTAGACGAGCGCACGCGCAATCGCGACGCGCTGCTGCTGGCCGCCCGACAACTGATGCGGAAAGCGTGCCGCGAGATGGCCGAGGCCGAGCTGGTCGAGCGCGGTCTGCACGCGGCGCTTCTGTTCGGCCGGTGCGACGCGGCGCAGCTTCAGCCCGTAGCCGACGTTGTCGGCGACGGTGCGGTGCGGCCACAGCGCGTACGACTGGAACACGAGGCCGAGCGAGCGCTGCTCGACGGGCAGGTCGACGCGCTGCGCGCCGTCGAAGAACACGCGGTCGTCGAGCTGGATACGGCCGTCGGACGGCTGTTCGAGGCCGGCCACCGCGCGCAGCAGCGTGGTCTTGCCGCTGCCCGACGCGCCGAGCAGGCACACGACTTCGCCGGCCTTCAGTTCGAACGACACGCCCTTGAGGATCGGGTTGGCGCCGTAGCTGAGGTGCAGGTCGTCGACGATGAGCTTATCCATGAAGTTTCACTCCGAAACGCAGGGCCACGCCGAGACCGGCGCCGACCATCGCAATGTTGATGACAGAGAGCGCGGCGACCTGGTCGACGGCGCCGGTCGCCCACAGCGACACGAGCAGCGCGCCGATCACTTCGGTGCCGGGCGACAGCAGGTAGACGGCCGTCGAGTATTCGCGCTCGAAGATCATGAAGATCAGGAGCCACGCGGCGAGCAGGCCGAAACGCACGAGCGGCAGCGTCACGTCGAGCGACACGCGGCTGCGCGTCGCGCCGACGCTGCGGCCGGCTTCCTCGAGCTCGGGGCCGACCTGCAGCAGCGCGCTCTGGATGAGCCGCATCCCGTACGCGAGCCACACGACCGTGTACGCGATCCAGATGCTCCACATCGAATTCTTCAATTCACGCAGGCCGGGCACGAACAGGAAGATCCACAGGAACGCGAGGCCGGCGAGCAGGCCCGGCACCGCGCGCGGCAGCAGCACGAGATAGTCGAGCAGCTTGGTGGCCCAGTCGGGGCGGCGGTGGCCGGCGAACGCGACGAGCGAGTAGAAGCCGATCGCGAGCGCGCCGCCGATCACGCCGATGCCGAGCGTGTTGACGATCGCGCGCACCAGGTTGTCCTGCTCGAACAGCTCGATGAAGTTCGACAGTGTCAGCACTTCGGCGAGCGCGACGCCTTCGCCCCAGTTGGTCACGAACGCGCGCAGCACGATGCCGGAGATCGGCACGATCACGGTCAGCATCAGCCACAGCGCGACGATCGCGAGCGCGACCCAGCGCCATACGCCGAGCGGCAGCACCGTCGCGCGGCCGGCCTTGCCCTTCACGGTGACGAAGCGGTTGGCCGTCTTCAGCAGCCGGCGCTGCAGCAGCACGAGCGGGAACGTGATCGCGACGATGCACACGGCGACCGCGGCCATCAGGTGATACGACGGCACGCCGAGCTTGTTGGTCAGCTTGTACAGGTAGGTCGCGAGCACGAGGTGGCCTTCCGGATCGCCGAGCACGAGCGGCAGCCCGAACACTTCGAAGCCGAGGAAGAACACGAGCACGCCGGCGAACAGCAGCGCGGGCATCGTCATCGGCAGGCTGACGTCGAGCGCGACGCGGAACGGGCGGGCGCCCGTCACGCGCGCGGCTTCCTCGACGTCCGAGCCGAGATTGCGCAGCGCGGCCGACGAGTACAGGTACACGTGCGGCACGTGCGTGAGGCCGACGATCACCGTGATCGCGAAGATCGAGTACACGTTCCAGGGCACGTTTTGCACCCCGAACAGTTCCTTGAACCACACGGAGTAGAAGCCGACCGGGCCGGCCGCGACCACGTAGCCGAACGCGAGCACCATCGGCGACACGAACACCGGCGTGAGCAGCAGCGGTTCGAGCCAGCGGCGGCCGGGCAGGTCGGTGCGCACCATCAGGAACGCGAGGATGCCGCCGAGCGGGATCGAGATGAACAGCATCCCGCCGGCGATGATGAACGAGTTCTTCACGGCCGACCAGAAGTCGGGATCGCTGAAGATGAAGCGGAAACCTTCGATGCCGAGCGTCTTGTTCGCGTCGAAGAACGGCGCGGACAGCAGGCTCTGGAACAGGATGAAGCCGAGCGGCAGCGCGACCGCGACGGTCAGTACCGCGACGACGATCCAGCGCAGCATGCCGGCGAGCGGCTGCAGGCCGTTGGCCGGCAGCGCGGGAATCGCGTCGCGCGGGCCGGTGGTGGGCGGCACGGCCGGTGCCGTTCCGCGGGTGCTGGTTGAAAGCATGAGTTCGCCCCTGCGGCCATCCGGATGGCCGCCTCAAGGAAGTCGGTAAGGGGAAGGGGCCGCCCGCGCCGTGTGCGGCGGGCGGCCGGCAGTCAGCGGATCAGCGCTTGATCGCCTGCTGCCATTGCTTCAGGAAAGCGAGGCGCTTCGACTGGTCGAGATAGACGAGCAGGCCGGTGCCGATCTGGATCGGCTTCAGCGAATCGCCGAGTTCCTTCGTGAGGCTCGCGGCCGACGTTTCGCCGGTCACGTCCGTACGGATCGCGTACAGGTTCGCCTGGTTCGCGATCAGCGTCTGGCCGCGCTTGGACAGCAGGTAGTCGACCCACAGCTTCGCGGCGTTCGGGTTCTTCGCCTTCTTCGAAATCGTGGCGAGACGGCTCACGACCTGCGTGTAGTCCTTCGGAAACACGTAGCCGATCGACTTGTCCTTCTTCGCCTTCGCATACGCATACGAACCGATGATGTTGTAGCCGATCAGGTTCTCGCCCGACGAGATCCGCTCCATCATCGCGCCCGTGCTCGACTGCAGCTTCGGGCCGGTCGCGCCGATCGCCTTCACGAGCTCCCACGTGACCTTTTCGTTCACGTGCGCGTCCTGCGTCAGGTAGTTGAAGCCGACGCCCGATTTCTCGATGTCGTAGGTCGTGACCTTGCCCTTGAACTTGTCGGCCTGCGTGGTCAGCAGCTTGATCAGGTCGGCACGCGTCTTCGGCACTTCGTTCTCGGGAATCAGGCGCTTGTTGTAGACGATCGCGAGCGGCTCGAACGTCGTGCCGTACGCCAGCTTCTGGTACTGCGCCCACTGCGGCACGTTCGCGCTTTCGGGCGAGTCGTACGGGGCCATCAGGCCGTCGTTGACGAGCTTGACCTGCAGGTCCATCGCCGAGCTCCACAGCACGTCGGCGCTGGTGCTGCTCGCTGCGTTCTCGCTGATGTAGCGGTTGTACAGCTCGGTGCTGTTCATGTCGTTGTACTCGACCTTCACGCCGTACAGGCTTTCGAAGTCCTTGATCAGCGGACGCACGAGGCCCGTGTCGGTCGTCGAGTAGACGATCAGCTTGCCTTCCTTCTTCGCGGCGTCGATCACGCCCTGGTAATTCCCCGGATACCCGGCCGGTACCTGCGCGGCGGCGCTGCCGGCGGCAGTGCCCAGAACGACCGCCAGCGCGGCGGCGAGGTGCTTCGGTGCAAACGGCATGTCTTCCTCCAGTTACGTCTAGGTGTTGTTCGAGTGGAGCGGATGTTAATTGCGGCGCACTTTCAGCCTGCTTTCATTTCGGTTCACAATCGTGTTCTTTGTGTCATGGATTTCCCGAGGTCGAAGCGGCGGCGGCCGCGCGTTTCGCGGCGCGCGGCACGATCTGGCATCGGAGGGAGGCGCGTTGCCGCGGGGCGCGGCAACGATGGCGAGGGCGGCTACGCGGGTTGCGCGAGAAGCTTGCCGAGGATCCGGCCGCCATGCCGCGCGTGCGCGGCCGTCAGCGCGGAATACCCGACGACGACGCCCGCGTCGCACCGGGCGCTTCGGCAGAATCCGCTGATCGGCTGCAATTCGACGCCGGCCGCCTGGGCCTGCGCGACGTACGCTGCGTCGTCCATCCCGGGCGGCAGCCACAGCACGAAATGAAAGCCCGCGTGTTCGCCGGACACCGTATATCGCCCGGCGGCGTGTTTCGCCAACTGGTCGAGCACGATGTCGCGCCGCTGGCGGTACGCGTGCCGTGCGGCGCGCAGATGTTTCGCAAAATCGCCGTGCGCGATGAAGCGGGCCAGCGCTAGCTGCGGCGCCACGCCGACCGAGCGCGCGGTCGCATGCCACACGGCCGACAGCGCCGGCCGCAGTTCCGCCGGCACGACCATGAAGCCGATGCGCAGCCCCGAGAACAGCGTCTTGTTGAACGAGCCGCAGTAGATCACGCGATCGCACGCGTCGAGCGATTTCAGCGCGGGCAGCGGGGCGGTCTGGTAGCTGAATTCGCCGTCGTAGTCGTCTTCGATGATCCACGCGCGGTTGCGCTGCGCCCAGTCGAGCAGTTCGAGCCGGCGCGACACCGACATCGTGACGCCGAGCGGCGCCTGATGGGCGGGCGTCACGTAGGCCGCACGCGCGCCGGGATGCCGATCGAGCGCCCCCGTGTCGATGCCTTCCCGATCGACCGGTACGCCGATCACGGTCGCGCCCGCGATCGTGAAAATCTGCCACGCCGACGCATAGCCGGGATCCTCCATCAACACCGTCGAGCCCGGCGCGAGCAGCGTGCGCGCGACGAGATCGATCGAATGGCGGATGCCGGTCGTGATGAAGATGTCCGCCGCGTCGCATGGGATGCCGCGGTATTCCCGCAGGTACGCGGCGATTTCATGGCGCAGGCTCTCGACGCCTTGCGCCGGCGTCGCCCCGAGGTCGTTCGCCGTCGCCGCAAGCAGGCTGGCCCCGAGCGCCTTCTTCCATTGCTGCATCGGCAGCAGGCCGGGATCGGCCAGCCGCGCGACGAACGGGACGCCCGGACGCACGCCTTGTTCTGGCACGGCGGTGTCGGTCGCGCGCGGCGGCGCGGGGCGCGGGTCGGAAGGGGGAAGTCCGTTGTCGCGCGATTGCGCGGCCGCGCGCAGATAGCTGTCCGGCACCACCGCGCAGACCCGCGACCCCGACCCTTGCGTGCGTGCGATGTAGCCCTCGGCGCACAGCCGGTCGTACGCCGCTTCGACGGTTCCCCGGGCGACACCCCAGCGTGCGGCGAGGGTGCGGCTGGACGGTAGCGGGCTGTCGCCGGGCAGCAGGCGTTTCAGGATCGCGTCGCGCAGCGTGTCGGCAATGCATTCCTGCTTCGACTGCGGACTGCCCGTGGACAGCCCGGCAGGGCACGGCAGATCGAGCGGAATCGCGGCTTTGCCTCGCGCCATAGTGGTCTAGTCAGTGTCGGATTTAATGGCCCTTCAGCTTATATCACTTTGACCTTAGATTGCTGTTGACCACATCAATCCGACCGGAGACGGGCTCACCGCATGAAAACGCGTTCATTACCCCAGTGGGGCTGGCTGTTCCTGTTGATGCTCGTCGTGTGCCTGCCGCGCGTCACGATCGATGCGTACCTGCCGTCGCTGCCGGCGATGGCGGACGCGCTGCACGGCACCGACGCTCAGTTGCAGCTCACGCTGACCCTCTACATGGTCGGCTATGCGCTGTCGATGCTGGTGTCGGGGCCGTTGTCCGACCGTTACGGCCGCCGTCCCGTCCTGCTCGGCGGCCTGTGCCTTTACGTGGTCGCGAGCGTCGCCTGCGCGTGGTCGACCAGCATCACGACGATCGTCGCCGCGCGCATCTTCCAGGCGTTGGGCGGCTGCAGCGGAACGGTGATCGGCCGCGTGATCGTGCGCGAGCGTTTCCCGACCGCGATGCAGGCCACGATGCTGGGGCGGATCTCGGCCGGCATGGCGCTGTCGCCGGTGATTGCGCCGCTGGCCGGCAGTGCGGTTGCCGAGTGGCTCGGATGGCGCGGCGTGTTCGGATGGCTGGCGGCGGGCGGGGTGGTCGCGACGGCGATGGTGCTGCGCTACCTGCCGGAGACCCGCGAAAGCGATGCGCGGCCGGCGCTGGGCGCGGGGCTTCTGCGGACGTACGCGAGCCTGCTGCGCGAGCGCCGTTTCCTGCGCTACTCGCTCGCCATCAGTTTCGCGTACTGCACGTACTACCCGTTCATCGCGGAATCGTCGACGCTGTTTCAGCGGCAACGCGGCGTATCGGGCCCGGTGTATGCCGCGATCTTCGGCCTGACCGTGCTCGGCTACCTGATCGGTTCGAACGTGTTCGCGCGGACCGGTACGCGCTGGAAGGCCGATTCAGTTATCGCGGCGGCGGCGGGCGTCAATCTGGCCGGCGCCGTCGCGTTGTGGATCGGCGGTGCGATCGCGCCGACGGCGGTGGCGGCGCTCGTCGTCCCGATGTTCTTCGTGATGGTTGCGGTCGGGATTGCGATCCCGGCCTGCCAGTTCGCGGTGATGCAGCCATACACGACGATCGCCGGGACGGCGTCCGGGCTGTTCTTCTTCATCCAGATGGCGATCACGGCCGCGTGCGGCGGCGTGCTGGCGTGGCTGTCGGACGGCACTGCGCGCCCGATGATCGTCGTGACGGTCGTCGCGAGCGTCGCGTTCGTGGCAGTGGCGGTCGGCCTGCGCGAGCGGCGGCGCGCAGGCGACGGGTCACGCTTCGCGACACGGAACCGGCCCGCCGCCGAACGCTGAGCGTTGGTCGGCCGGCCCGGCCGACGCGCGCTCGCGTCGGCGGCGCAACCGGTGTTTCCGCGAGGCGTCGGCATGGAAAGGATCATGTAATGTAGCGGCCTGTCGCTGACCTTACGGAATCCCCATGCGTGTGCTGCTCGTCGAAGACAATCCGAACCTCGCCCAGTCGCTGAACGACGCGCTGAGCGCGGCGCGCTTCGCGGTCGACCACATGGCGGACGGCGAGGCGGCCGACCACGTGCTGCGCACGCAGGATTACGCGCTCGTGATCCTCGATCTCGGGTTGCCGAAGCTCGACGGGCTGGAAGTGCTGCGGCGGCTGCGCGCGCGCCGCAATCCGGTGCCGGTGCTGATCCTGACCGCACACGGGTCGGTCGAGGATCGCGTGAAAGGGCTCGATCTCGGCGCCGACGACTATCTCGCGAAGCCGTTCGAACTGACCGAACTGGAGGCGCGCGCCCGCGCGCTGATCCGCCGCAGCCTCGGCCACGAACATTCACGGGTCGAATGCGGGCCGCTTTCGTACGACAGTATCGACCGCAGCTTCCAGCTCGCGGGCGAGCCGCTGTCGCTCACGCCGCGCGAGCGCTCGGTGCTCGAGGTGCTGATCCTGCGCAACGGCCGCGCGATCAACAAGGAAACGCTGTCGGAGAAGATCTTCGGGCTCGACGAGTCGGTCAATGCCGATGCGATCGAGATCTACGTGTACCGGCTGCGCAAGAAGCTTGAAAACACGGGCGTTGCGATCGTCACGCTGCGCGGGCTCGGTTATCTGCTCGAAGCGAAGGCGGAGGCGGCGGAATGAACCGCCTCCGCGCTCACGCTCTTTGCGCGGGGCCGATGTACGCGTTGACACGCTGCGCCGGATCGACACGTTCGCGGCCCGCCAACGATACGCCTGCCATTCACGGCCGACCGCGCGGGCACGGAGAAGCGCGCCCTGCACGCTCCGCCATGCTCCATGGGACGGGCCGGCGGGAGGCACGGTGACCCGCCCGAACCTGCGCACCCAGGTCGCGCTGTGGCTGCTGCTGCCGCTGCTCGGCCTGCTCGCGCTCGACTCGTGGCTCACGTACCAGCGCGCGATGAACGCCGCGCACGTCGCGTTCGACCGCACGCTGTCGTCGTCGCTGAAATCGATCCGCGAAGGCGTGCGGCTCAACGATGGCGAGATCGAGGTCGACCTGCCGTATCTCGCGCTCGAAATGCTCGAGTCGAGCGACGGCGGCAAGATCTACTACCTGATCCGCGAGGACAACGGCCACACGATCACCGGCTATCCGGACCTGCCGCTGCCGCAGGGGCGCGACGCGGGCGACGGCGCGCTGTTCGTCACGCGCTACTACGACGTCGTCTATCGCGGCGAGCAGTTGCGGATGGCCGCGTTGCGCATCCCGGTGCACGACGTGCCGACCGCGCAGTCGCGCATCGTGTGGGTGATGGTCGGCGAGACGATCGAGGCGCGTCAGGCGCTCGCACGCGAAATTCTGGTGGGATCGCTGCTGCAGGAAGGCTTGCTGGTCGTGCTGGCGCTCGGCATCGTGTGGCTCGGCGTCGGGCGCGGGCTGCGGCCGTTGAACCGGCTGTCGGCAACGGTCGCCGCGCGCAGCGAGGACGATACGACGCCGCTCGATACCGGCGCGATGCCGAGCGAACTCGCGCCGCTGGTCGAGTCGATCAACCAGTACATCGGCCGCACGCAGCGGATGCAGGTCGCACGGCGCCGTTTCTTCGCGGACGCGGCCCATCAACTGAAGACGCCGCTCGCGGCCGTGCAGGCCGGCGTCGAGCTCGCGCTGCGGCCCGACGAGCAGCCACGCGCGAACGGGCACCTGCGGCGCGCGAACGGCGCGGTGCGGCAGGCCGCGAAGATCGTCCAGCAACTGCTGTCGCTGTCGCGGCTCGATTCGGACAGCGGCCATGCGATCGCGCACAAGCCGGTCGCGCTGCACCGGCTCGCGCGCAGCGTGACGCTCGACTGGTCGCCGGTTGCACGCGCGCGCGACATCGATCTCGGTTTCGAGCACGAAGCCGACCTCGACGTGCACGGGCAGTCGGACCTGCTCGGCGAGATGATCGGCAACCTGATCGACAACGCGATTCGCTATGCGGGCGACCGCGCGGTGATCACGGTGCGCGTGTCGCGCGATGGCGAGCATGCGCGGCTCGATGTCATCGACAACGGGCCGGGCATTCCGGCGGACGAGCGCGATGCGGTGTTCGAGCGCTTCCATCGCGGCAGCAAGACGCAGACGGTGGAAGGGACGGGGCTTGGGCTGTCGATCGTGCGCGAGATCGCGCGCGTGCATCAGGGCAATGTGACGCTTGATGATGCGGCCGGTGGCGGGCTGGTTGTCACGATCCGGTTGCCGGTGGCTGATGGGAATGGCTGACGAGGTGCGTGGCCGGATCCGCTGAAGTTGGACTGCATTGAAACAGAATGGGCCTGAGCGCAATTGCAACGGCCATCTGAATTGAGTTGGTTCGCCGATTCAGGGGGAACTGACATTTCGCCTGCGCTGCCGGGAACGGCATTGTCAAATTCCGCGCGTCTTTGCCGGTTACTGGGTGCTCCAACCGGGGGCAGTTGCATGTCTATAATATTAGCAATCCATATTATTTGACGCGGATCCCGAATTTCGCCCGCATTGCAGGGTATTTCGGGTTCTTTAACACCCGCGTGTATGTCATCCGACGGAAAAATACACCTCGAAATTTCGGATTCGTCTCATGGACATTCTGCGCATCGGCGGCGAACCTCTCACTTCGCGCGGTTCGGGTAGCGCTATCACGCTGGGCGATAGCGGCATTACCTCAACGCTGCGCTAACGCAATTCAAACGTCGGATGGCTGGCGGAGTGCCTGTCACGGCAATCCCTTCGGTATTGATGGCCAACCGCTGGCCGATCAGGCGATTGCTCCCGACGACATGCCATTTTGCGAACTGAGTTTGTGGAGCCGCTCATGCTTATCAGCTTCCCCTTCCTGGGCACGCCTCAGCCGCGAACCGAGGACGACAGGAACGACGGAACCTTTGGCCTCGGTGAAAAGAGCGGCAAAGGCAGTTTCCCCGTTAGCCATCAGTTCGGTTGGCATGGCGGTGTGCATCTGGTCGCGCCAGGCCCCGACGCGAATCCGGAACCGGTGCGCGCCATTGCCGACGGCGAGGTCGTGTTTGCGCGTCCCTGCGCTGCCAAGCCGGAGCAGAACCCTACCGAGCAAGAGCGCGACGCTTACCCCTTGCTCTACTACGCAGGTTGGACCAGCAATGGTGTGGTGATCCTCAAGCACCAGACTGAAATCGGCGAGGGTGTCGAGGTCGTCTTCTATTCGATCTACCAGCACCTGAAGAGCGTGGCGATCAATTCGGCCACCAAGGCAGCGTGGGCGAAAGGCGACAAGATCTATCGCAAAGACCCGATTGGCCAAGCAGGTGAGATTTACGGTAGGCCAAACCGCATCCATTTCGAAATCGTTGCGGACAAAGCGAACGTAGAGAAGCTGATGGGCCGCAGCGAAGGCAAGCTGCAAGCCTCCGAGGGACGACGCAATTGCGTCTGGGGCGACATCCATATCGTGTTGCCTGCCGGTACGTCTATGTACGCGGTCAACCCGCGTACTGAAACCAGGAGCTACGTCGTGCGCGTCTTCGATTCCACCGTGGGTGCCGCCAACGATACGCTCGAAAGCGTCGCGCAACGGTTCAGTACGACGCGTGAGCGGATTCTTGCGCTGAACGGCAAGACTACGGTGCAGGCAGGCACTTGGTGGTCGAGAGTCTCAGGCTCGGAACAACATGCTTTGAAGAAGCCCGCGCCGACCATGCAGCAACGCACTATTCGCGTGCCGGCCGTCTACGGGGTGGCAGCCACCACGCCGCCTGACGACCTGACCGCCGAGGCATGGGCGCAATGGACCGTACGGCCCATCGGTCAAACGAAGGAGGTGCTTAACGTTGCGCTGAGCGAAGCGCGAGGCACCATCACTCTGACTACGCGTGACGCTGTGGGGGATCGACGTGGTGGCGTTGAAGAAGCAAAGGGCGGTTATAGCCTATACAAGACCGCGACAGACACGTATCCCGGATGCCCCAGTGCAGGCTACGAGATGCTGCGTTTCGGTCGAATCCTGGGGCCCGACGCGCCGGCCGCCACAGATCTGCATGAGGGCCGCATGCCGCATTTCCGCAAGATTGCTATTGGCGGTGGTGTCACAGGCTACGTGGATCTCAATCGTATCGGCGTGAAAGTCTACAGCGACGCAGACTTCCCGCACTGGCTGGGGTGGACATTCATCGATGACGATACCGACGGCAACAGCAGGTGCGATTCGACGCAACTGCTCGACATGATCGAGCCGATGTCGCCAACGCCCGGTGCCGACGCTGCCACCCAATACCGAAATCGGCTGATCCTTGCCTACGCCAAAACGCAGGCCGGTGAATTGCGTGACCGACTCACCTACTGTGTGGTCAAGATGCCCACCGAGTGGGCACGTGACGATTTCGACAAGCGCTGGGATTGGCTGAAAGGCACCGACGGCGAAAGTCCAATCGGCAACATCGTGTTCCCGATTTGCTTGGGCGATCCGGCCTACGAATGGCTCAAGCGCCACCATCAAGCGTTGGCGTTTTGGGAGGAGGCGGTAGAGAAAGGACTAACCCTGAAAGCGGAACATTATCATTTTCATCCGATGCAGTTTATTTATGTCTTTAAAAAAAGCGGATGGCTTAGCCCCGCTGAATTGAAGCAAGTGGTTCCAGCACGAGCTTTGCGAGGCCTGGGGCCAGGCGCATCCACTCAGATCGTGTATGAAAGTACGAGGGCACAGGCTGGACAGTTGGTTGAGACGAATCTTATCGAGTTGAATCGTGCCCTGAGAAAATACGGCATAAATACTCCCGAACGTATGGCTGCCTTTCTCGGAAATTCGGTGCCTGAAACGGCTTGGTTGCGAGTGATGCAAGAGGAGGACGCCGACAGTCGTTGGTATGCTCCTTGGATAGGGCGTGGTTTCCTTCAGCTTACCCATTCAAGCAACTATCTAGGCTATTGGCACTGGCGTGGGCGCGGGATTGATTCATCGATTGAAGTTAGACTGAGGCAGTCTCAGAAGCAAGCTGATACTCAACGAAGCAACCAACCACTGAAGGATATGGAGCGACAATTGCCTGTACAGATGCAGGGATGGCGCGAGGATGTGCGCCGAATTGCGTTTGATGCTGCCGATAGTTCTGGATACTACTGGAGCGTACACAAGGCAAACTATGAGGTGGATAAGGCTTCACCCAATATTCGTCGTTCGTTCACATTGCATATCACGAGTCAGCAGCGACGTAGTCAACCATTTGCATTCTATGAGAATGTGTCTTTTCGACGGGTGAGCTGCTTGATAAATCTGCCAGGTCATCTCGACCGCGATAACCCAAGGCTGAATGGTTTGGTGGATCGTTATCATGCTCACGCGTATGCGCAAGTATTATTGCTTGATCAGCCAGTATTTCCTAACGACAGTGGCGTGCGACAGTTCCTGCCTGAGGACTATCAAGTGAAAGGGGAGGCGCCGCGATAAATATGAAATACTTAATATGTAAGATCGTCTTCGGGCTGATTTTTTGTGCTAGTAATCGATATGTATTGGCGCATGATAAAAACAAGGAGGCGCTGGCCATTGCAGATCATTCTGATGTCATGCCTGCTGGCATGCAGCGCTATGTTATTTTTATGCGCGATTGCGCTATTGAATTTTTCGCAAAAAAAGGTGGAAATACTCGGACCTACATGGAAGGCGGTAGCTCCTACGCGGATTTTTCACTGAATCATCAGGCTGTGCAAAAATCGTTGAATTTTAGTTTAAATTGCCGTAAAGGGGCTGCAGCTGATCTTTGCTCGAAACTGTTGCCTGTTGAAGATTTTGAAAATATTCACTACTACAAGATACGTCGCCTGGAGAGGCTGCATCCGCTTTACTTTGGGGTTGCACAAATTTCGTCATTTCCTCTTAACAACTTTCGGCCCGGTCAGGTTCGGGAGCTGGATTTTTGTTTAGGGGATGGTTTACGTACGCTGCGTACCGACAGAGGAGGTATAGAGATCGGTTACGATTCTCGTGATATTTCTGAGACGGTGGGCAAAAGTCTTCAGAATTCCTCGGAGAGAGCTCTTCCCGAAGTGCTTGAAATCATTCGTTCGATCCACTTTGTGTCACCTGATGATGAGATGGATGGGGGTGTGATTTGATTCCGACGGGGGGTAATTTTATTGTGTGAATTAAAATCGCACGATATGTGGATAATTTATTTTGTTTTGAATAATTTCATGAGGGATTGTTTCTATAATATTCACGGTGCCGCGCTTCTTGTCGTGCTGTTGTCGGTGCTGTCGACCTCGTCCTTGGCTTCGAAGGGTTGCATACACGGCGATTCAAAAGAAGTTCACATAGCGCGATCAAAGGAAAATGGGTCGGTAGTCAAAATCGATTATTGTTGGAGGGGTGGTACCGGTGACGTTGTTATTGATTTGATAAATGATAAAATTCAGCAGAAGTATAAATTTATTGTTGATAATGAGGCGTATTCAATAGGTGTCAATTCATCTATCGATTTGACGGGCCAGGGTGGGCGTGATCTCGGAATAGCGAATGGAAAAGGAAGGTCTGGAGAAGGGATGTGGTACTGGATTTTTGACGGAAACTCAAGGTCATACAAATTTGTTGGAGAGGCGCCACTGCTTCGGAGATCAAAGGCAAAGAATGGGCCACTTTTTGCAATCGTAAGCGGTAGTGGGGATGTTCAGGCGACGCGCTATAGTTATCGAATCAAAGGAGGGAAATTGGCGGTGGTTGGTGCGATAAGCTTTACACCTGTCGATGATGCATATGACATTTCTTTGATGATCTGTGCTTCTGATATTCGGTGCGGGGAGGTCGGAAGGCTAAAAAATATTTCATCGGAGCGAGCACAGAAGTGCATGGAAGGAGTCGATGATTGCAATTATCTTAAATAGAAATCGAGAACAGGATCAGGTTTGCTTCCAGCTGAGTGGTCGATATCGACGTTAAGGTTTACAGCGACGCCGATTTCCCGCACTGGTTGGGATGGGCCTTTATCGATGACGACACTGAGGGCCACGGCCGTTGCGATTCGATGCAACTGCTTGACCTGATCGAGTCGATGACACCTGCATCCGGTGCAGAAGCGGAACGACCAATTCCGCAGGATGGGGCGGCGCCCGGTGTTGCCGTGATTGAAGCTGTCACCCGATACCGCAATCGGCTGATCCTTGCCTACGCCAAGACGCAGGCCGGCTTCCACGTGACCGACTCACCTACTGTGCGGTCAAGATGCCGACCGAGACTCCGCAGGAGGAGCACATGAGAATGCTTTTTTCTGCCGTCGTTGTCTTGATTGAATTGGTGCCTGCTTACACGAGCGGAGCAGCGTTGGACGACTCCAAACTTTCGGCACCCGAATTCGACAAACAGCGTGAGCTTCGAGGCGTAGGCTCTTGTCGCTTCACTATCGAAAGCCAATCTGGATTTGAGGAATATCGTCTTGGTTACGGGCGGGAGGAGTACGCAACGTATTTAACGCAGCTACCTGGTATTCGGTCGAATACTGCGATAACGCTGACACTTGGCTGTGCGAGTGACGACAACGGCGATGTCGATAGTGCCATGGCCCTAAACGATAACATCATCAAGTCCGCGCGAATCGGACATTGGTCGCTATCGAAGCGTGCTGCTCGACAGAGGGAGCCGAAGCTTGTCGTCACGAATGTGGCGAACGGAACTACCCGGGGCTACGTCTTGATGGCGATTCCAAACAAAATCGACTCGCAAGGCACCTTGGGCTTCTGCGTTACCGACCAACAACAGGTCTCATTCGGCGGTGCATCTCTGTCAGCTGTTGCACGGAAGGGAGAAAACATCGCTTGTGAATCTGATACAGGGGATCAGGCTCGTTCCTTCCCGGAGGCTTGGCGTAACACGATACTCGCAAGAACGACGTGTGCTTCCTCTGATTTTTCACTGTCCAATTGGTCGCGTGCAAACTCGACAGCAAGGATGGAAATCGAGCAAGTTCAACGTGCCTCACTGGTGTGAGGAATCATCGCCCGGCGTCGATCGCCGGGGCATTCGACCATTTCTTGAACATGTGAACGCCCGACTCAATCGCCGAACCCGATCTCCGCTTCCAGCGACTGGCCGACTTCGAGCCACGTGCCCGCGCCTTCGACGACGATCGCGTTGATGCCGAACGTCAGTTCGCCGTCGAAGTTCGGGTTCGCCCGATAGGTCTGCATCGTGTCGGTCGGCTCGTGCGGCCACGCCGGATCGGGCGCCCCGGTGACCTGGTCGATCGTCGGCATCGGGCAGCGCGTGCACAGCTTCACGAGACGCAGCCGCACGGGCGTCGTGCCTTCGGTGTCGAGATGTTCGACGAAATCCTCTTCGTACGCGGCGAGATCCGACACCACGATGTTCGGGCGGAAGCGGTTCATCGGAATCGCCGGCGCACCTTTCGCGGCGAGCCGCGCGTTCAGGTCGTCGAGCGACGACTGGCCGATCACGAGCAGCGGGTAGCCGTCCGCGAACTGCGTGTGCGTATCGATCTCGCCGGTCCACTTGCGATTGCAGCCGCGGCGCGCGTCGGGCCCGAAGCGCGCGAGCTTCGTGGGCATGCCGAGGAACTCGGTGAGCCACGCGGCCGTTTCGGCGCCCGTGTCGATCGCGTCGACGGTGTCGCGCCAGACGGTCGCGGCCATTTTCGGCGTGGCAGGCGATACGTCGCCGTCGAGCGGCGTGCGGATCTCGCGCATGCCCGGCGCGTTCAGCACGAGCGCATCGCTGTCGAGCACGGTGCGGATCAGCGCGAGGCGCGGGTGTGTGCGCTGCGTGATCATCTGACCGGCAGGGTCGGTGATCAGCCAGTGGCGGTCGTACGCCAGGCCCGTTTCGAGCAGTTGCGCGCGCGACAGCGCGATGCCGGCACAGGATTTGATCGGGTAGATGAAAAGTTCGGCGATGGCTGGCATGACGCTGGCTGAAGGCGGATGACGAGACTGCGATTGTGCCAGATCGCGCCGCAGCCGTTTGGACGGCTGCGCACCGTCGCGCGGCCGGTCATGCGAGCGGGAAGCCCGGATCGAACGTCGTGCGCACGTCGAGCGGCTGGCGCAATAGCCCCGCCTTCAGGTAGAAGTCGGCCGTGCGCTGTTGTTCGGCGATGACCGTCGCGTCGATCGGCAGCCAGCGCGTGTTGCGGCGCTCGAACTGCAGCCTGGCGGCTGCCGGCGGAATGCCGATGATGCGCGCGAGTGCCGCGGAATACGCGTCGACGTGCCGGTACGACCATGCCTGCGCGCGCACGACGCGCCGCAGGAAATCGTGCAGCACGTCGCGCTTCGACGCGATTGCCGCGTCGGTCGCCGCGATGTAGCTGAGGCCCGACCACAGTCCGCGGCCGTTGACGAGCACGCGCGCGCGGCCGCTGGTTTCGGCGAGTGCGGTATAGGGCTCCCAGGTCGCCCACGCGTCGATCGAGCCGGTTGCGAGCGCAAGCATCGTATCGGCCGGCGGCAGGAAGCGGAACGAGACGGCGTCGGGCGGCAGGCCGGCCGCGTCGAGCGCCTTCAGCGTGACGAAATGGCCGATCGAGCCGCGCGTCGTGCCGATCCGCTTGCCCTTCAGGTCGGCCGCGCCTTTCAGCGCCGCATCGGGCCGCACGAGCACCGCCGTGCCGTACGGATCGGAACGGTTCGCACCGATTACCTTGACGCGCGCACCCGACGCGAGCGCGAAGATCACCGGCGCGTCGCCGATCGGCCCGCAGTCGACGGCGGCTGCGTTCAGCGCTTCCGCGAGCGGTGCGGCGGCCGGGAACTCGGTCCACGCGATGTCGTATGGGAGGCCGCTCAGTTCGCCGGCCGCTTCGAGCAGGGCGCGCAGCCCGCCTTTCTGGTCGCCGGCGCGCAGCAGCGGCCGTGTGCCCGATTGCGCGCGCAGTGCGGCCGGGGCTGCGGCGATCGTGGCGAGGGCGCTCGCTTGTGCGAGGAAATGGCGTCGGGTCGGATTCATCGTGAAGTTCGGTTGAAAGAGACGGTCAGGGATTTACTCAATGCGGGAGCCCGGCCTGCACGTCGCGCACGGGTTCCGTGTCGACGCGCAGCAGCAGCGCGGTCAGCGGATCGCCGTTCGCTGCCGGTACGGCCGATCGTGCGGTGGCGTCCGAGCGGCACAGCAGGTCGGCATCCGACCAGCCGGCGCTGCCCGGCAGCGCGCGCGCCCGCAGCCAGCCACGGCGATCGGCGAGAAGCTGCGTGCCGCCGAACGCGTCCGGCGCCACGCCGGCGATCGTCGCGAAGGCGAGCCATGCATCGGGCGTCGACGCCACGCAATCGGCTCGCGCGGCGCCGGTCGCTTGCACCATGGGCGCACCGCGTGCCGTGACGAGCAAGGTTTGCCAGCGCGCATCTTCCGGCGGGGGCGTCGCGCCCGGCGCGAGCGCGACGATGCGCACGCGCTGGCCTTCGCGCCAGCGCTCGCGCGGGTA